>DATJQG010000360.1:0-4281 GCA_035506015.1 Candidatus Edwardsiibacteriota bacterium | reverse complement strand
GAGTGAGATAGGATTTCATGCGCACTCAAAGGGTTTTCAGATTCTGCTGCTGATCAATCAGCCCGCGGATCCGCTCCATCCGCTGCTCGGCCTGCGCACGGTTGTGGGCGTCGGGCTTCAACCGCAGGTATTCCGCGTACTGGTCCAGCGCCTGCTGCAGCCGCCCGGTCTTGTAGTAGAGATCGCCCAGCGAGGCGTGCAGGTCGGGGAACTCCGGGTCCAGCGCCATGGCCTGCAGGTACAGCGACTCGGCCTGCGGCAGGTCGCCGGCGTGGTAGCAGATCTGCCCCAGGTTGTTCCCGGCGATCACCGAGCGCGGCGAGCGCGACAGCTCGGTCCGCCAGAATTTAAACGGCTCCTGCCACTCCAGGTTGCGGCGGATACCAAGCGCGATCATCGGGACGCAGACCACGACCAGCGCGGCGTTCCTGTATTTTACCGGGATCTTGGCCAGCAGCCAGCCGGCCAGGATGCAGACGCCGATCAGCGGTACGTAGAGGAAGCGCTCGGCCATCACCGCGGTGATCGGCACGAGGTTCGAGACCGGCAGCAGGAAGATCAACAGCCAGGCCGCGGCCAGCGCGGGCCAGCGCAGGGCGCGGTATTTCCAGAACGCCAGGATCAGCACTGCCGCGGCCGCCGCGAGCCCGGCCAGCCAGCGCCAGTCGACCAGCGACTTGACCGGCGCGATCACATAGTCGACATGCAGCCACAGCGGCAGCACCAGCAGCCGCAGGTATTCGAACAGCGCCCAGCACATGGTCAACAACGTCGTGCCCAGTGAGCCGCCCCAGTAGGGCCGCTGCGGCAGCGCAGGCAGCACGGCCATCCGCGCGGCCAGGTACGCGATCACGACGCCGATCCAGAGCAGATACTCGCGCCAGCGTTTCCTCGGGCCTTCCGCAGTCGGGACAATGGCATCCACCGCCAGCAGCGCCAACGGGAAAACCGCGGCCGTCTCCTTGGACAGCAGCGACAGCGCGAACGCGACCAGTGCCGCGGCCAGCCATCTCTTGTTGCGGGTTCCCAGGTAGACCGTCCGCAGCAGCCACGACCCCAGCAGGAAGAGCGCCATCAGCAGGTCGCCGCGGCTGGCCACCCAGCTGACCGCCTCGGTCTGGACTGGATGCAGCAGGAACAGCGCGGCAGCGACCGCCCCGGCCAGCTCGCTCTCCAGCAGGAACGCTGCCAGCGCCGCCAGCAGCAGCCCGCTGCAGAAGTGCAGCAGCAGCCCGGTGAGGTGGAAACCCAGCGGCCGCAATCCCCACAGGGTGTAGTCCAGCGCGTAGGACGCCGTGCGCAGCGGCCGCCAGATCCCCGGCCAGGGCACGGACGCGGTGGTGCCGGCCGGGTCGGCGAAGAAGCCGGGCAGGCTGCCCCAGCCGCGGATCGCCGGGTTGTCGACGACGAACAGCTTGTCGTCGTAGATGAACCCCGCGCTGAGCACCGGCCAGTAGGCCGCCAGCGTCAGCGCCGCCAGCAGTAAAACGACGGGCCAGCGCGGCGGGCTCAACTGCCGTTGCCCGCTGCGGTCCGTCGTTGCATCCGGTTTCCGTCGGTGGCGCGCCATGCCGGTCGCCTGCTGCGATGCCGAGCGGTGATAGAGAAAGCGGCGAGCTATTTGCTCGCCGCCTGTTTCTTCAGCTCGGGGTAGACGTTGACCCGCTTGCGGTCCTTGGTGGTGTGGTCGAACAGCACGTAGCCGTCGGCCACCGCGAACAGCGTGTCGTCGCTGCCGATCATCACGTTCTTGCCCGGCACCATCAGGCTGCCGCGCTGGCGCACCAGCACCGAGCCGGCCGTCACCTTCTGGTTGCCATAGACCTTGACGCCCAGCCGCTGCGAATTGCTGTCGCGGCCGTTCCTGGATGCGCCCAACCCTTTTTTATGTGCCATTATTTCTTCCCTCCCTTGTCCGCTGCTTTGGCCGGCTTCGCCGGGTGCGCTGTTTTCTCTGGTTTATCGGACTTCTCCGCCTTCGGTTTGGCCACCTTCTTCACGGGCTTGGGCGCCTCGCCGGCCAGCGGCTTGACCGCCGGGTGGCTGACCTTGTTGATCAGCAGCTCGGTGTAGTTGGTGTGCGCGCCCCAGCGCCGGCGGTAATCCTTCTTGGGCGTGTAGCGCATGGCGTCGATCTTGGCCGAGCGCGGGTGGCCGACGATGGTGGCCTCGACCACGGCGTCCTTGACCACCGGCGTGCCGATCACCACGTCCTTGCCGTTGGACACCAGCAGCACCTTCTCCAGCTTGACCGTGGCGCCCTGCTTGGCGTCGATCCTCAGGATCATGACCTTCTGCTTCTCCGCGACCTTGTATTGCGCGCCCCCGCACTCGATGACTGCGTACATTGCGTTCTCCTGTTTGTCGGATGGTTGGCTGGTTATTTCCCGCCCGGGACCGCCGGCGCCGCCGGGGCGCTGGGCAGCGGGCTTTCGCCGCTGCGGGTCCCGCTCGATGAACGGTGCTGGTCCTGCTGCACGGCCTTCTCGATGGCGGTGGCGCTGCGGGTTTGCTTGCCCGAGATCAGGGCCAGCGACAGCGACGTCATCATGAAGACGACGGCCAGCACCGTGGTGGCCCGGGTCAGGAACGGCGCCGCGCCGCGGCCGCCGAAGAAGCTCTCGCCGCCTCCCAGCGCCGAACCCAGCCCGCCCTTGCCCGATTGCATCAGCACTACGCCGATCAGCATCACGCAGGTCAGCAGGTGGATGATCAAGAGGATGGTGAACACGAATGGTCTCCGGTTGAATGCTTACTGGTAGTTGACGATGGCGGCGAAGCTGCCGGCCTCCAGGCTGGCGCCGCCCACCAGCGCGCCGTCGATGTCGGGGCAGGCCATCAGCTGCCTGACGTTGTCGGGCTTGACGCTGCCGCCGTACTGGATGCGGACCCGCTCGGCCGCGTCGCTGCCCCACAGTCCCGACAGCAGGTCGCGCACGTAGCGGTGGGCCTCCTGGGCCTGGTCCGGCGTGGCCACCTTGCCGGTGCCGATCGCCCAGACCGGCTCGTAGGCGACGATGAAGCGGGACGGGTCGTCCAGCTGGATGCCCTCCAGCCCCTTCAGCACCTGCTGCCGCAGCACGTCGAACGTCAGTTCCTTCTCGCGCTGCTGCAGCGTCTCGCCGACGCAGAAAATGGGTACCAGCCCAAGCCCGCGGGCGGTCTTGAGCTTCCTATTAATGAGAGCGTCGTCCTCACCGAAGTACTGACGGCGCTCAGAGTGGGCAATTATAACATATTTACAGCCAAAGTCAAGCAGAAACTTGGGCGACACCTCGCCGGTGAACGCGCCCTTCTCCTCGCAGTGGCAGTTCTGCGCGCCCAGGGCGATGGCCGTGCCCTTGATGGCCTCGGCCACCGTGGCCAGCGCCGTAAACGGCGGACAGAGAACGACTTCAACGCCCTTCGCGTTGTCGACGCCGCGGACGATCTCCGACGCCAGCGTCTTCGCTTCGGGGACGTTCTTGTGCATCTTCCAGTTGCCGGCCATGATCGGTGTGCGCATCTCGACCTCGCGTTCAGATTGAGCAGAATTGTAATGATAGCATACTTCCGGCTGCAGAAGCAAGCAAAATGGGAGGCCTTCGCCTCCCATTCTCTTTGCCCAAAAGTTACCCGATCAGCGGATCACGATCAGTTTGCTAGTCACCTGCCGCGAGCCCGCGCTCAGTCTGATGAAATAGACGCCGTTCGGCACTGCGCTACCATTGGCATCGCGGAGATCCCAACTTGTCGCGTGGAAGCCGCTGTTCTGTTGCCCATCGAACAGCGTCGCGATCCGTTGCCCTGTGATGTTGTACAGTTCTACCTTGACCACCGAGGCCGTTGGCAGCTGGTAGCGGATCACCGTACCGGACCGCGCCGGGTTGGGGAACGGGGTTTCCATCGAGAAACGCGAGGGTACCGCTGCCCCGGTTTCTCATCCACCCCGCCGTAAACATTGACGCTGAAGTGGTTGATCACGGAGTAGAAATTACCCGCGCTGCCGATTGGCTGTACCTGCCAATAGTAATGGCCATCGGCCAGAGGATCCAATATCGTGTACGCCGTGTCAGCCAGTGAGTGAACGACCACATAGGGATCTGACATGTACTGATTTGTTGAGACTCGTAAGGTGTAATATGCAGCCGAATCAGCAGGATGCCAGATGAACGTTGGCGTGTTGCTGCTGGCGAAAATTGTATCCGCCGGCGGCGTGATCAACGCCGGGACGCTGAACTGAAATCCCCACGTGGGCGATACCTTAGAATAGAAATTCTTGTGAGCGACCACCCGCCAATA
>DATJQG010000359.1:0-2273 GCA_035506015.1 Candidatus Edwardsiibacteriota bacterium | reverse complement strand
CTCAAACCACAGGCACGTACCGAATATAAACCGAACAGAGTCTACTTCTTATTCGGATCGAGGTTCGAGAAATAGTTCTTGATCAGGTCGCGCATCCCCAGCGGGATGTAGCCGCTCTCCAACGCCTGGTTGACCGAGCTGGCATAGTCCGACCACACCTGGTTATACGGCACGTTCGACTGCCCGGACGGGTTGTTGGCGAAATCGCCTTCCACGCCGGTCGGCACACCGGGGTCGGGCGTGCCGGGGATATCGACATTCGGGCCGCCTTGCCCGCCGACCCGCTGCGGCGTGAAGATGTTTTCCCACGGTTTCTCGCCGCCGTCGCCGGGGCCGTTGTTGGTCGACATCTGGCCGTTTTCCTGGCCGCCCTGAGCCGCGCCATTACCCTCGCCGCGCCCCGCGCCGCCCGCACCCTGACCTTGCTGCCCCTGCTGCTGGTTGGAGCCTTGCCCTTGCTGTGGGGCCTGCGCCATCCCGTTCTGACCGGGCTGGTTCGCCCCGCCCTTGCCCGCGCCGGCGACATTCTGCCCCTGCTGCCCAACCTGGTCCGAGTACTGCTGAATGTTCGGGTCACCGCCGCCCTGGCTGTTCTGACCATTCTGGCCGTTCTGGCCGGACTGGCCGGACTGCCCGTTTTGACCGCTCTGGCCGCTTTGCGCCTGTTGGCCCTGCTGCTGGATCGACTGCCCCGCCTGGCCGAGCTGTTTCTGCGCTTCGCCGGCGTCGCCGTTCTGGAGCGCCTGCCCCGCCTGGCCGAGCTGCTGCGAAAGCTGCGGGTTGCTGTCGGCCAGCTGTCCGGCCGCCGACTGGAGCGCCTGGCCCAGCGATTTCTGCTGATCAGGTGTCAGGTTGTTTGGGTCGAGGTTCTGGAGCGCCTGCCCGGCCGCCTGCATGTCGCCGTTCGCCAGCGCATCGGCGAAATCCTTGGCCGCCGTATCCGAGAACAGTCCGCTCAGCCCCTCCAGCGCCTGCTGCTTCTGCGCCGCCGACTGCTGGCTGAGGTTTTTCAGCTCTTGCTGCGTATTGTTCAGCGCGGCCAGCGCTTCCTGCTGGCTGACGTCCGGCTGCTTGAGCGTCTGGATCGCCTTGTCGAGCGACTGGACGGCCGCGGCTTTCTCGGCGGCAGTCAGGCCGGGGTCCTTGAGCGCCTGGCTCTTGAGCTGCTCCAGCTTGGTCAGCGACTCGGTGATCGCCGCCTTGACCGCGGCTTGCTGCGCCAGCACCTGGTCCTGCGGGTTGGGGATCACCAGCGCCAGGGTCAGCGCCAGCGCCGCGGCCAGCAGCCCGGCCCACCAGCGCCAGTCCAGCCGCAGCGGCAGGTGCTTGCCTGCCTTGACCCGTCCAGCGACCTGCGCCGCCTGCGCCACCTGCCGCCGAGCGATCAAGTCCGATTCGATGGGCAGCGCTCCTTGTGACAGCTCCAGCGCGGTCGAGATCCGCTCGCGCAGCCCGAAGATCTGGTCGAAGCGGCGAGCGTTGCTTAGCGCGCTGCGCCGCCACAGCCACACTGCCAGCAGCGCGGCCGCGCCGCCGATCAGCGGCAGCGCGATCCCCAGCACGGTCAGGCTCGCCCGGTCCAGCAGTGGCCGGAACCGGGACACCACCGCCAGGATCAGCGCCACGATCAGCCCGCCGACCATCCCGCGCGGCAGCCAGATCAGGCTTTGCGTGGCCCGCAGCCGCATATCCCACAGTGTCAGCTTGCCCTTGATTTGTCGAAGATCGGCCGATTGAACCGCCATTTTATGTATCCACCCTTCGAACCGATACCACACTCATCCGGATGAGAACAATCGTCAAAATCACGTACAGGACGGTATACACAATCCACGGCGACGGCAGCGGCATCGACGCGCCGTTCGAGAAAGTCTGAGTATAGATGAAGGTCGAATTATTCTGCTGGAGCACCACCTCGGTCAGGATGGCTGTCGCCAGCGGGTTGGTGCAGGCCAGCAGCCCGAACGCGATCAGCACGCTGGCCTCCGCGACCGGCTGGTTCGACAGCCCGGTCAGCAGCCACACCGCCACGAAGCTGAAGAAGGTCAGCGCCGCCAGCGGCAGCGCCACGGTCATCAGCAGCGCCACCGAGTAGGTCAGGATGCTCGCCGTGAGCGTTCGCCGCGTCACCGTCGAGAAGAAGATGCCCACCGCACCGTAAGCCATCGCCGTCACCACCAGCAGCTCGATGGACAGCAGCACCTCGGTGATCGAGATGCCGCCCATCAGGAAGGCCAGGCTTTGCAGCGGGATCGCCACCACCAGCAGCAGCA
>DATJQG010000358.1:0-2350 GCA_035506015.1 Candidatus Edwardsiibacteriota bacterium | reverse complement strand
GGACGAGCCGTTCTCGTCGATCGACGGCCCGACCCGGGTCAAGGTGCGTGAGTGCCTGACGCGGGTGATCCATACGCTGGGCATCCCGGTGATCCTGGTGACCCACGACCTGATCGAGGCGGTAAGCAGCGGCGATCGGCTGGTGATCTATGATCAGGGCCGGGTCATTCAGCAGGGGACGCCGGCCGAGGTCCTGCAGAACCCTGTTTCCGATGAGGTGCAAGCCTTGACATTTTTTGAAACCCATACTCTGGTGGCGCTCAAGGGCGCCATGGGCTGATTTGCCGTTTTGCATCGGGCGCCGCAGGAATCGTTCACTTTAACTTGACATACGAGGACATGAGGAAGCGATGGACAAGAAGCTGGAACTGCTTGGTCTGAAACCAGTGAACCAGGGCGGATTCGACGGCGAATGGTTCGCCAGCGGGGCCGTCCAGAAGGTGATCTCGCCGATTAATGGCAAAGAGATCGCGTCGGTCGTCAACTGCACCAAGCAGGAGAGCGGCCGGATCATCACCAAGTGCCATGCGGCGTTCGACGAATGGCGAACGGTCCCGGCCCCCAAGCGCGCCGAGGTGGTGCGCAGCCTGGGCGACGAGCTGCGGGCGCACAAGGACGAACTGGCGTACCTGGTCACGGTCGAGATGGGCAAGACCCTGCACGAGGGGCTGGGCGAGGTGCAGGAGATGATCGACATCTGCGATTTCGCAATGGGGCTGAGCCGGCAGCTGTCCGGCCCTGGGGTCCAGAGCGAACGGCGGCTGCACCGCATCTTTGAGCAGTGGCACCCTTTGGGTGTGGTGGCCGCGATCACGGCCTTTAATTTCCCGACAGCGGTCTGGAGCTGGAACGCGGCCCTGGCGCTGGCCTGTGGCGACTCGGTGCTGTGGAAGCCGTCCTATAAGACGCCGCTGTGCGGCATCGCCTGCACCATGATGGCCGCGCGGGCCCTGGCCAAACATGGGTACGATCCGGCAATCTGCAGCTTGCTGATCGGCAAGGGCAGCGAGGTTGGTGACCTGATCACCACCGACCCCCGTGTGGCGCTGGTGTCGTACACCGGCTCGGTCAGCGGCGGGCGACGCGTCGGCAAGCTGGTCCAGGAGCGGTTCGGCAAGCACATCCTGGAGTTGGGCGGCAACAACGCGTTGATCGTCAGCGATCAGGGCGATCTGGGCATGGCGCTGCGGGCGGTGTTCTTCGGCGCGCTGGGTACGGCCGGCCAGCGCTGCACCACTACCCGGCGGGCGATCATCTCGGAAAAGATCTACGAGCAGTTCAAAGAAAAGCTGATCGAGTCCTATCGCGGCGTCAAGATCGGCGATCCCCGCCAGGAGGACACCTTCATGGGGCCGCTGGTGGATGCCGGTGCCGTTGACACCATGATGCAGGCCATCGAGGAGATCAAGCAGCAGGGCGGGGCCGTCGCCTATGGCGGGACCAAATTGGACCTCGAGGGCGGCTGCTACGTCACGCCGTGCATCGTGGAGGCCACGCCCGCGATGCCGATCGTCAAGGAGGAAACATTCGCCCCAGTGCTCTATCTGATGAAATATTCGACGCTCAAGGAGGCCATCGCCATCCAGAACGATGTGCCACAGGGACTGAGCAGCTCGATCGTCAGCAACAACATCCTGGAGACGGAGCTGTTCCTCAGCACCCACGGCAGCGACTGTGGCATTGCCAATGTCAATACCAGCACCAACGGCGCCGAGATCGGCGGGGCGTTCGGGGGCGAGAAGGAGACCGGCGGCGGGCGGGAGAGCGGCACCGACGCCTGGAAGGGCTACATGCGGCGTCAGACCGTCACGATCAACTACAGCGGCGCCTTCGAGCTGGCCCAGGGCATCGAACTGGAGCACCTATTGTAACCGCCGGCCGGTCCCATCAGAAAGGACCCGGTATGACCGATGACATCGCCCGCCTGCGCCAACTGCTGCGCGAGGGCAAGTGCTGCGCGGCGGCTCTAGTGCAGCTGGGTTTGGAGCTGCGGGGCGAAGCCAATGAGCAACTGGTTGCCGCGGCCAGCGTGTTGTGCAATGGCGTCCGCGGCGAACGGCTGTGCGGGGCACTCACCGGAGCGGCCTGCCTGATGGCCGTGCACGATCCAGCGCAGGCCAATGCTCGGATGGTGCCGGAACTCACCGCGTGGTTCGTCGCGACGATGGGGGAGCGCCATGGCGGCACCGACTGCCGCGATATCCTGGAACGGGGCGCCGTCGCCAAGGCCACGCGATGCCCGGCGCTGATCGAGGAGACCTACCGCAAGGCCAGGCAGATCATGACGGATCACGGAGTACCGCTGTCCGATCCTCAGGATCAATAACGCTCAAGTCCGGGGAGCATTCAC
>DATJQG010000357.1:0-2857 GCA_035506015.1 Candidatus Edwardsiibacteriota bacterium | reverse complement strand
CGGCTCGATCTGGCCGGGGACCTCCACCCGGCCGGCGTCCTGGAAGTAGCCGGCGTGGAAGAACGAGCCGGTGAACTCGCGGCTGATGGCGGTCTGGTCCTGGTCACAGACCACGGTGGGTATGACCTTGACGTCCATGGTCGCGGCATAGGCCAGCACCACCAGCTGGATCACCGGCGCGATGAAGGACAGGGTCATCATCTTGCGGTCGCGCCGGAACTGGATGAACTCCTTGCGGATGATGAATAAAATGGTGCGCATCGAACGCTTATAATTTCTTCAACTTGATCCTGACCGCGGCGGCGCCCAGCGTCAGGGCCGCGAAGACGCACAGCGCGGCGGCGTTCTGCCAGAACGATCCCAGGCCGGCCCCCTTCAGGATGATGGCGCGGATGCAGGCCAGGTAGTAGCGGGCCGGCACGGTGTAGGTCACCAGCTGCACGGCGACGGGCATGTTGCGGATCGGGAACACGAACCCCGACAGGATGTACGAGGGCAGCATCGTGGCGATCACCGCGATCATGAAGGCCACCTGCTGGGTGTCGGCGATGGTCGAGATCAGGATGCCCATGCCCAGCGCGGCCAGGATGAACACCAGGGTCACGCCGTAGAGCAGCGGCAAACTGCCCCTCACCTGGACGTCGAATAGCAGCGCGCCCAGCCCCAGGATCATGGTGGTCGACAGCAGCGCGATCACCACGTAGGGCGCGGTCTTGCCGATCACCATCTCCAGCGGGGTCACCGGCGAGACCACCAGCTGCTCCATCGTGCCCCGCTCCTTCTCGCGCACGATCGACAGCGTGGTCGAGATCACCGCCACCACCATCAGGATGAAGCCGATCAGGCCCGGGATAAGGAACTTGGCGCTCTTGAGCTCGGGGTTGAACCACACCCGCGGCCGGTAATCGAGCGGCAGCGTCACCGCGGCCGGGCCGGCGCGGATGATGCGCTCGACCGTCAGCCGCTGCGCGTAGGCCGCAAGCGTCGCTTCGAGGTAGCCCAGCACCGTGGTGGCGGCGTTGGCGTTGGCGCCGTCGACCAGGAACTGCACCCGTGGGGCGCGCCCGGCCTGCAGCTCGGCCGCGTAGCCGTGCGGGACCACCAGCGCCAGCCGCGCCCGCTCGGTGCCCAGCAGCCGGTCGATCCCGCCGGCGTCGCGCAGTTCGTACTTGATGTCGAAGAATTCCGAATGGCCGAACTGCGCCACCAGGTCGCGGCTCTGGGCCGTGGCGTCATCGTCCACCACGGCCAGCGGCGTGTGCTTGACGTCGAAGTTCAGCGCGTAGCCGAACATGGTCAGCATGAACACCGGCACGAACAGCAGGATGCCCATGGTGCGCGGGTCCCGCCGGATCTGGCGGAACTCCTTGGTGATGATCGGCACGATCCGGTTGTGCGCTGGCCTGGCCGTCATCGGGGCGACACCTCCTCGATCACCTGGATGAACACGTCCTCCAGCGTCGGCACCACCGAGCTGACCCGCTGCACCGCGATGCCCTTGCCCGCCAGGGCCCGCCGCACCTGCCGTTCGCCCTGGGCCGCGTCCGCCACGCTGACGTGGAGCTTGTTGCCGAAGATCGACGTCTCCTTGGCCCAATCCTCGCCCTGGACGGTCTCCAGCGCCGCCACCGCGTTGCCGCTCTCCACCTCCAGGATCGGGTTCTTGATGCGCTCGGCCTTGAGCTGGCCCGGGCTGCCGCCGGCCACGATCCTTCCGGCGTGCATCAGCATGATGGTGTTGCAGTACTCGGCCTCGTCCAGGTAGTGGGTGGTGACGAACACCGTGGTGCCGCCGGCCGACAGCCCGTTGATCAGGTCCCAGAACCGGCGGCGCGAGATCGGGTCGACCCCGCCGGTGGGCTCGTCCAGGAAGACAATGCCCGGCTGATGCAGGATCGCGCAGCCCAGGGCCAGCCGCTGCCGCAGGCCGCCGGACAGCTCGCGGGCCAGGGCCGCCTCGCGGCCCTGCAGCCCGGCCATCTCGATCGCCCACCGCCGGCGTTCTTCCAGCTGGCGGTCCGTCAGGCCATACACCCCGCCGAAGAAGGTGATGTTCTCGGCCACGGACAGGTCCTCATACAGCGAGAACTTCTGCGACATATAGCCGATCGAGCGCTTGACATCGTCCGCCTGCCTGTTGATGTCGAAGCCCGCCACCGTGGCCGTGCCGGCCGTGGACTGCAGCAGGCCGCACAGCATCTTGATGGTGGTGGTCTTGCCCGCGCCGTTGGCGCCCAGGAAGCCGAAGATCTCGCCCCTCTTCACGTTGAACGAGACGTCGTCCACCGCCACGAAGCCGCCGAAGCGCTTGGCGAGGTTCTTCACTTGTATGGAATACTCGTTCATTGAATGCTTCAGAACGTCATCGCGAGCATGGCTTCTCGCCACGGCTTGCGTGGCGATCCATCGCTTCGTGGTTTGCTTCGCGAGCGCAGCGCGGAGGCCGCACTCGCAATGACCGCCGGGTCATTCGCCCGCCGCCTTGTCCAGCCGGGCCCGCGCGATCTGCTGCTCCACCAGCGCCCGGGTGTGGCTGAGCTTGGCCTGCAACAGCAGGTTCTCGGCGTCCAGCAGGTCGGTGTTGGTGGCCATGCCGTTCTTGAAGCGCTGGTCGGTGGTGCGGTAATTCTCGGACGCCTGCGCCACGCCGGTGCGCGTGACGGCGATCTTCTCCCGGCACTTCCGCAGGTCCAGCCACGCGATGTCGACCTCCACCATCACGCCGTCCCGGGCCTGCGCCAGGGCCTCTTGGGCCTGCGCCAGCTGCGCCCTGGCCTGGGAGACCTGGTGGGCCGTGGCCCTCCAGTTCCAGACGTCGAACGACAGCGCCACGCCGACGTCCCAGGTGGCGTCGAAC
>DATJQG010000356.1:0-2816 GCA_035506015.1 Candidatus Edwardsiibacteriota bacterium | reverse complement strand
GTCTACCACATGTCCAACGGCCTGGCCACGTTCGCGGCCAGCGCCATCGGCGGCCTGCTGTGGACCGCGGGCGGCGGCGACGGCCGATTTACTTTCCTCTACGGCGCGGCGATGGCGCTGCTGGCGGCGGGGCTGTTCGTGCTGCTGGTCAAGCGGAAGGCCTGACGTGGCCAGCCCGATCATCGAGGCCGCCGGCATCGAGCGCTCGTTCGCCGGCCGGTCTTCGCCGCTGCGGGTGCTGAAGGGCGCCGACCTGACGGTGCGGCAGCAGGAGACCGTGGCCATCGTCGGGTCGTCGGGCTCGGGCAAGTCGACGCTGCTGCACATCCTGGGCTGCCTCGACCGGCCCACCGCGGGCACGGTGCGGATCGGCGGCCACGACGTCACCCGCTTCTCGGAGCAGGAGCTGGCGGATTTCCGCAACCGGACCATCGGGTTCGTGTTCCAGTTCCACTACCTGCTGCCGGAGTTCACGGCGCTGGAGAACACCGCCATGCCGCTGCTGATCGGCGGGATGCCGCGCGGCCGGGCGCTGAAGGCGGCCGAGGGCCTGCTGTTCGACGTCGGCCTCTCCGAGCGGCTGCACCACCGGCCCTCGGAGCTGTCGGGCGGGGAGCAGCAGCGGGTGGCGCTGGCCCGGGCCCTGGCCAGCTCGCCGGCGCTGATCCTGGCCGACGAGCCCACCGGCAACCTCGACCACCAGACCGGCGAGGCCGTGGCCGACCTGCTGTGGCACCTCAACACCACCAACCGCATCGCGCTGATCATCGTCACCCACAACCACGAAATCGCCGCCCGGGCCGACCGGGTGCTGGAACTGAAGGACGGGAAGCTATGGCCGAAATGAAGCAACGCGTGGTCAAGGCCGCCAACCTCTACAAGGCCTACAAGAAGCACCAGGCCGTCGACGGCCTGACCCTGGAGATCCGCCAGGGCGAGGTGGTCGGGCTGCTGGGCCCCAACGGCGCCGGCAAGACCACCACCTTCAACATCATCACCGGCCTGCTCAAGCCCGATTCCGGGCTGGTGCTGCTGGACGACGTCAACATCACGGACCTGCCGATGTACCAGCGGGCCCGGCTGGGCCTGGGCTACCTGACCCAGGAGCCGTCGGTGTTCCGCAAGCTGACCGTGGAGGAGAACATCCTGGCGATCCTGGAGACGATGGGGCTGTCCCGGCAGGAGCAGCAGGCCCGGCTGGAGAAGCTGCTGGACGAACTCAACATCGCCCATCTGGCGCAGAAGCGCGCCCACTCGATCTCGGGCGGCGAGCGCCGCCGGGTCGAGGTGACGCGGGCGCTGGTCACCAACCCGGCGTTCCTGCTGCTGGACGAGCCGTTCACCGGGATCGACCCCATCGCCCGGGCCGACATCCAGTCGGTGGTGGTCAAGCTCAAGCAGCGCGGCATCGGCGTGCTGCTGACCGACCACAACGTGCGCGAGACGCTGGAGATCACCGACCGGGCCTACGTGATCTACGAGGGCAAGGTGTTCACGCAGGGCACGCCGCGGGAGATCGTCCGTCACGAGGGGGCGCGGGAAAAGTTCCTGGGCGAGAACTTCACGATGTGATGTGAGGGCGGGCCATGAACGCCGTATCCATCCCCTGCATCGCGCTGGCGGCGCTCAACGCCGTGGTCGGCGCCTACTACCTGTACCTGGCGCGCCGCCGTCCCGACAGCCGGGAGTACCTGCCGTTCGCGCTGCTGTGCCTGAGCGCCGCCTGCTACGATTTCTTCTGCGCCGGGCTGTACGACGCCGAGTCGGTGAGCGAGGGCGTCTTCTGGCAGCGGCTGCAGCTGGACACGCTGATGGTGATCGCGGTGCTGCTGACCTGGTTCACCGGGATCTTCACCGGCCGGCAGGGCGACCGCTTCATCAAGGGCGCCATCGCCTGGTTCGCGCTGCTGTTCCTGGCGGCGCTGCTGGCCGGCCCCGCGCTGACCCTGTCGGCCGACCGGCCCGCGGTGGCGCAGATCGAGGTGCGCGGCCTGCCGATGGTCACCTACTACGAGGCGGCGCCCGGCATCATCTACCACCTGGCGATGGCCTCGGCCGTGGTGGTCTACCTCTACCTGTTCTGGTGCGTGATCGCCCAGTACCGGCGCACCCGGCGCCGGCTGCTGCTGCCGGTGCTGGCCGGGCTGGTGGCGTACTTCGCCGGCGTGATCAACGACTCGCTGGTGTCGATGCGGGCCTACCAGTTCATCTACATCAGCGAGTACGTCTTCCTGTTCATCGTGGTGGCCATGGCCTACGCCATGCTGGAGAACTTCGTCGCCGTGCACGCCGCCTACGAGCGGCTGAACGCCGGGCTGGAGCAGCAGGTGCGCGACCGCACCGACGAGATCGTCAAGACACTGGACCGGGTCAAGCACCTGGAGGGCATCATTCCGATCTGCATGTACTGCAAAAAGATCAGGGACGACCACGCCAGCTGGCATAGGCTGGAGACCTACATCTCGGAGCACTCGGACGCCATGTTCAGCCACGGCGTCTGCCCGGAGTGCAAGCAGAAATTCATCCGCGACTACCGGCAGTCGCAGCAACACGGAGAGCCCGAGGCGAAGTAAACAACACCGACCGGAGAAGATTTTTGCAGCCGCTGAAACGAACATCCTCCATCTATCGAACGTTATTGGCGATGGAGAAGCATCTGTTGCGGCCGGACGTCAGGAAGTCGATGCAAGGGGTCGACGATATCCTCGACGATGGCTTCATCGAATACGGCAGCGGCGGGCAGGTCATCACCAAGCGGCAGGTGTTGGCGTGGGTGCCGCTCGATCCGCCGGCGACATGGACGATGTCTAATTTTC
>DATJQG010000355.1:0-4023 GCA_035506015.1 Candidatus Edwardsiibacteriota bacterium | reverse complement strand
AACGAGCTCAAGGCCGACAAGCCGCAGACGCCCTACGACACCTTCGTCACGTTCTGCCGCGGCGCCGACCTGCTGATCCACGACGCCCAGTACACCGACGAGGAGATCAGGACCAAGCGGGGCTGGGGGCATTCCACCTTCGCCGAGACCATCAAGCTGGCGGAGGACGCCGGGGTCAAGGCGCTGGGCTTCTTCCACCACGACCCCGAGCGCAGCGACGACCAGCTGGACGCCATCGTCAGGCAGATGCAGGCCACGACCAAGATCAGGGTGTCCGGGGTCAAAGAGGGCGAGCTGCTGACGATCTGACGGCGATGTTCACCACTCCGTTCGCATATCCGCACTGCAGACCATGATCGACCTGACCATCATCATCGCCGGGGCGGCCGGCCAGGGCATGCAGACCATCTCCTTCATCCTCTCCAAAGCCCTGACCCGTCAGGGCTATTATGTTTACTGCTACCAGGACCTGATGTCGCGGGTGCGGGGCGGCCACAACGTCACCGCCATCCGGATCAGCGACCGGGCCGTCGGCTCGTCCGCGGAGAAAGCCAACATCCTGATCGCGCTGGACCGCGAGTCCATCGACCTGCACGCCGGCGGCCTGGTTGCGGACGGCGTGATCGTCTTCGACGGCGGCAGGACGCCGTACGCCAACGCGGCGCTCAACCTGTTCCCCGCGCCGCTGGAGCGGCTGGCGGTGGAGCACGGCCAGAACAAGCAGATGGCCAATACCGTGGCCTGCGGCGTGGCCTGCAGCCTGCTGTCGTACGACGTCGACGTGCTGGCCGACACGCTGGGCGAGATCTTCGCCGCCAAGGGCGACCCGGTGGTCGAGGCCAACATCCGCGCGGCGCGGGCCGGGTTCGAGTTCGCCGAGCAGGAGTTCAAGGGCGTCTGCCCCTACTGCACGCTCCATGAAAAGCGGGCCAAGCCCGAGCGGCGGCTGTTGATGACCGGCAGCGAGGCGGCGGCCTACGGCGCCTTGGTCTCGGGGCTGAAGTTCCTGTCGGCCTATCCCATGTCCCCGGCCACGGCCATCATGGAATACCTGGCGGCGAAACAGGACGAAGTCCCCGCGCTGGTGGTGGAGCAGGCCGAGGACGAGATCGCGGCGATCAACATGGCGATCGGCGCGGCGGCGGCGGGGGTGCGGGCGATGACCAGCACCTCGGGCGGGGGCTTCGCGCTGATGACCGAGGCGCTGTCGCTGGCCGGCATGGCCGAGGTGCCGCTGGTGGTCTACATCGCCCAGCGCCCAGGCCCGGCCACGGGCTTCCCCACGCGCACCGAGCAGGGCGACCTGCTGTTCGCGCTGTACGGCGGGCACGGCGAGTTCGCGCGGGCGATCCTGGCGCCGGGCGACGCCGAGGAGGCGGTCTACGCCATGGGACGGGCCTTCAACCTGGCCGACCGCTACCAGACCCCGGCGATCGTGCTGGGCGACCAGGACCTCAACGACTCGCACTGGACGTTCGACAACGTCGATTTCGACAAGCTGACCATCGACCGCGGCCGGCTGCTGGGATCATGGGACAAGGCCGACGGCGAGTACAGACGGTATCACCCCAGCGCCGACGGCATCTCGCCGCGGCTGGCGCCCGGCGCCACGGACGAGGTCCAGTACTGGGACAGCGACGAGCACAGCGAGCAGGGGCACATCACCGAGAGCGCGGCGCTGCGGCGGCAGATGGTGGCCAAGCGGCTGCACAAGCTGAAGGGGATGGCGCTGGAATCGCTGCCGCCCGTCGTTCTCGACAAGGGCGACGACGTGGCGCTGGTGGGGTTCGGGTCGAGCAAGTGGGCCGTGCGCGAGGCGGTCGAGGCCCTGGCAAGCCAAGGCGTCAAGGCCTCCGCGGTGCATTTCGCCCAGCCCTACCCGCTCAACCCCGAGACCGCGGCGCTGCTGGGCGAGTTCCTGCGGGTGGTCGTGGTGGAGCAGAACGCCACCGGCCAGTTCGCCAAGCTGCTGCTGACCGAGGCCGGGGTCAAGGCCCACGGCTCGATCCTGCGGTTCGACGGCCGCCCGCTGACGGCGAAATACATTGTCGATAGTTACAATAGTCTTTAGCGCTCCACGCTTCGCGTCCATGCGCACCCAAGTCATGGGAAATCATGCTTGACGTAAAATTATTCGACAGCACCGACGAAGTCGCCTGGTGCCCGGGCTGCTACAACTTCGCCATCCTGCGCGCGGTCAAGCAGGCGCTGGCCTCGCTGGACATCCAGCCGCACCAGGTGATGTTCTCCTCGGGCATCGGCCAGGCGGCCAAGCTGCCCCACTACCTGAAATGCAACCTGTTCAACGGGCTGCACGGCCGCACGCTGCCCGTGGCCACCGGCATCAAGCTGGCCAACCACGCGCTGCACGTCATCGCCGAGGGCGGCGACGGCGACGGCTACGCCGAGGGCGGCAACCACTTCGTCCACGCCATGCGGCGCAACCCGGGCGTCACCTACCTGGTGCACGACAACCAGATCTACGGGCTGACCAAGGGCCAGACGTCGCCGACGTCGGAGCCCGGCTTCGTCACGGCCACCACGCCGTTCGGCAATTTCAACTTCCCCGAGCACCCGCTGGCCGTGGCCGTGGCCTGCGACTGCAGCTTCGTGGCGCGGGGCTTCGCCGGGGACGCCGAGCGGCTGGCGGAGCTGATCGCGCAGGCCATCAGCCACCCCGGCTTCGCGCTGGTGGACATCCTGCAGCCCTGCGTCACCTTCAACAAGGTCAACACCTACCAGTGGTACAAGCAGCGGGTCTACGCGCTGGACCAGACCCACGACCCCCGCGACCGCGGCGCGGCATTCGCCAAGGCGACGGAATGGGGCGACCGCATCCCGCTGGGCGTGATCTACCGGAACGACCGGCCGCCGCTGGAATCGCTGCTGCCGCAGCTCAAACACGGCGCGCTGGCGGCGCAGGACATCGGCGCGGACCGGCGCGAGGACCTGATCGCCAATTTCCGCTGAGGGCGCCGCCCGCCAGCTGCACCCCGCGCAGTTTTCACCGACATCGCAAGGAGCATATCATGGAACGCGTCTACTTCAAGGAGCACAACGGCGTGCAGGTCCTGGTGCTGGACCTGACCGATTCCCGCAGCATCGAGGAGAACATGGCCGCCTTCGACCAGGCCGAGCAGCTGGTGCTGCGGCAGCCGGAGCGATCGGTGCGGCAGCTGACCAACGTCACCAACGCCCACTACTCGACCGAGGCGGTCGACCGGATGAAGCAATATTCCCAGAAGGTGACGCCGCACATGCGGGCCAGCGCCGCGGTCGGGATCAGCGGCATCAAGAAGATCGTGCTGCAGTCGCTGATCCGCCTGACCGGCCGCGAGATCAGGATCTTCGACGACGCCGCCGCCGCGCTGGACTGGCTGGCGGCGCAGTGACCGCATAACATCATGATATCATTGCAAGAAAGTTCATCCGCAACCGGGGGCTTTCCATGGAACAACGGCTAAAGAAGATCAAGCCCGGCGCGCTGACCGACAACGTCTTCCGGATGCTGGGCGACGAGTGGTTCCTGTTCACCGCCGGCGACCTGGTGTCCTGGAACACCATGACCGCGGCCTGGGGCGGGCTGGGCTACCTCTGGGAGCGGCCGGTGGCCTTCGGGTTCGTGCGGCCGCAGCGCTACACCTACCAGTTCACCGAGCGCCGCAGCCATTTCACGTTCTGCTTCCTGGGCCGGCAGCACCGCAAGGCCCTGCGGTTCTGCGGCTCGCACTCCGGCCGCGACTGCGACAAGGCCGCGGGCGCCGGCCTGACGCCGGCCGCCACCAGGCTGGGCAACGTCTATTTCAAGGAGGCGCGGCTGGTGCTGGAGTGCCGCAAGATCTACTGGCAGGACGTCGACCCGGCCCACTTCGTCGACGAGGCGCTGCACACAATCTACCCGGCGCGCGACTACCACCGGATGTACGTCGGCGAGATCGTCAACTGCCTGGTCAAGCCGTGAACAATGAACACCCCACAATGAACAGGATACGACCATGATCAGCAAGCGTATCGTGCTGCCGG
>DATJQG010000354.1:0-2595 GCA_035506015.1 Candidatus Edwardsiibacteriota bacterium | reverse complement strand
CTGGCTGACCCGCTGCAGCGCCGCTTCGATGTCGTCCCACAGCTCCTTGCCGACGAAGTAGACGCCGAACAGCGAGGCGATCGATTCCAGTGACAGCAGCGCCACCGGCTGCCACACCAGGAACACCGCCGCCAGCGCCAGGGTCAGCGCGAAGCCGAATAGGTACTTGCCGCGGTCCTCGATCCGCTCGTAGACCGAGCGGTGCCGGCTGATGATGTCCTCGACGTACTCCTCGAACGGCATCGCCGTGACGTGCTTGGCCGTCACCGTGCGGCTGTAGGGATAGATCACTAGGTGGCAGTCCAGCGAATCTTGCGTGCGGAGCGCGGGTATGCCTGCCAGCTCGATATCGTAAACGCCGGGCAGGCCGCGGTCGTGCACCAAGTTGACCGCTGGCAGCGGTTGTTCGGATAGCGGATCGTTCGTTGTCATCATATCGTCGCTCAGTTCAGCTCCGCCACGGTCACGCCGTCCTGGCCCTCGTCCCAGTTGCCGAGACGAAACGACTTGATCCTTTTATCTTTTGACAACGACTCCTTGACCACCTTGCGCAGCACGCCCGTGCCCTTGCCGTGGACGATCCGCACCTGCCCGATGCCCAGCAGCACCGCCTGGTCGAGGTAATGGTCGAGCTGCTCCAGCGCCTCCTCAGCGCGGAATCCCAGCAGGTGCAGCTCAAGCGGGAAACTCGGTTCCCCGTTCGTTGTCACGTCCGCCGTTCCAACGTTGCTACGTTGGTACACTTTCGGCCCCAGCGTTCTGATCTCGGTCCGCTTCAGCGCCATCCGCACGCCGCCCACCTGCACCTTCAGCTTGCCGCCGCCGTTGGGCATGGCCACGACCTCGCCCTCCTTGCCCAGGCTGGTGACGAACACCTTCTCGCCGATGGCGAACTGGTAATCCTTGTCGAACGTGCCCCTGTCAATCGTTTTTTCCCGATCCGCTTCTGTATTCTGAATTCTGCCTTCTGCATTCTGCAGGACCTCCCGCGCCTCGCGGATGCTCTGCTTGGAGGCTTGCTCGCGGCGGATCTTCTCCACGGCCAGCTCCGCGGCGCTGCGCGCCTGCTGCACGATCTCGGCCGCCTCGGCCTTGGCTTGCTCTTTGAGTGTCTTGAGTTCCTCTTTTAGTCCCTTGACTTTGCCCTCGTACTCGCTGCGGATCTTGTCAGCGGCATCCAATTGGTCAGCGGCCTCCCGCTGCCTGGCCTCCATCTCGCGCCGGGCAGAATCCATCTGCGCCAGCAGCGATTCCAGCTCGACCGACTTGGCGTCGATCCGGCCCTTGGCGTTGTCGATGATCCGCGGCGGCATGCCCAGCCGCGCGGCGATCTCGATGCCGTAGCTGGAGCCCGGCACGCCCAGGTGCAGCCGGTAGGTGGGCGACAGCGTCGTCCGGTCGAACTCCATCGCCGCGTTGCGCATCGCGGGGTGCTGCTGCACGAAGGCCTTCAGCGCGCCGTAGTGCGTGGTCGACAGCGTCAGCGGGCCGCGCGCCGCCAGGTCCGACAGCACGGCGATGGCCAGGGCCGAGCCCTCGGCCGGCTCGGTGCCCACGCCGATCTCGTCCAGCAGCACCAGCGAGCCGGGCGTGGCCGCCTCGACGATCGCGGCGATCTGCCTGATGTGCGAGGAAAAGGTGGACAGCGACTGGGCGATCGACTGCTCGTCCCCGATGTCGGCGAACACGTCGTCGCACATCGGCAGGGTGCTGCCGTCGCCGGCCGGGACCTGCAGGCCGGCCTGGTGCATCAGCGCCAGCAGGCCCACGGTCTTCAGCACCACGGTCTTGCCGCCGGTGTTGGGCCCGGTGATCACCAGCACCGGCTTGCCGTCGCCGATCTCGATGTCCAGCGGCACGGGCTGCTCGATCGCCGGGTGGCGGGCCTGCGCCAGCTTGAGGAAGCGCGTGGCGCAGGGAATGGCCTGGATGCAGTCCCAGTCCAGCGCCAGCTGGGCCTGGGCGAACAGCAGGTCGAGCTGCGCCGTGACGTCGACGTTGCGCAGCATCGCCTCGCAGTTTTCCTGGACCGCGGTGGAGAAGGACTGCAGGATGCGCTCGATCTCGTGCTGCTCGGCCGACTGCAGCTGGCGCAGCGTATTGTTCAGATCAACGGTCACCAGCGGCTCGACGAACACCGTGGCGCCGGAGGACGAGGTGTCGTGGACGATGCCCTTGAGCCTGGCCTTGGCCTCGGAGCGCACCGGCAGCACGTAGCGGCCGTCGCGCATCGTGACGATGCCCTCCTGCAGCGAGGCCGCGTGCTCGTTGATCATCGCGTCCAGCTTGTCGCGGATCCGGCCGCGCATCATGTCCTGCTCCTTGCGAATGCGGAACAGGTCGGGGCTGGCGCGGTCGGCGATCTTGCCGTCGGGCTCGATCGACTTGTCGATCCGCTCCTCCAGCTCCTTGAACGGCGTGATGCCCCTGGCCAGCTGCGCAAGTTTCGGAAAATCGTCCTGGCGTACCGTGATGCTGGACTTGGCCTGCCGCGCCACGAACAAATGGCGCGACAGCGCCAGCAGGTCCAGCGGCTCCAGCAGCGCGCCCTGGTCGCGCAGCAATTCCAGCGCGGTCCTGACCTCGAACTCGATC
>DATJQG010000353.1:0-3021 GCA_035506015.1 Candidatus Edwardsiibacteriota bacterium | reverse complement strand
TCCCGTTCGACATCCCCGAGGCCGAGGGCGAGCTGATGGGCGGCGTGTTCGCCGAGATGTCGGGCCCGACCTTCGCCATGTACCGCTGGGGCTTCATCGTCAAGCAGGTGATCTTCGCGCTGATCCTGACCCAGATCTTCTTCCCCTGGCCGCTGGGGCTGACCGGGCTGTGGGCGATCGTGGCGCAGGTCGTAAAAGTATTGCTGGTGGCCGTGCTGGTCGGGTTGGTCGACGCGGTCAACCCGCGGCTGCGGATCGACCAGGCGATCGGCTACTACTTCGGGGTCATATTGATGGCGCTGGTCGGTCTCGTCTTTGCGCTGGTCGGAGCGTAATCCAGGACAATCCGCAATTTCTTTCATGGATACGATATGATTCTTTCGAAGATCAAGGAAGCGATCATCTGCTTCAAGCACCTGCGGGTGACGTTCCCCTACCCGCTGGCCCGCAACCCCGAGGCGCTGCCGGCCGCCAACTTCCGGGGCAAACTGACGATCGACGTCGCCAAGTGCATCGGCTGCGCCGGCTGCGCCAACGTCTGCCCCTCGCGGCTGATCGTGGTCACCGACGCCAAGGCCACGCGGCGGCTGGACTTCCACCTGGAGCGCTGCACCTACTGCGGCCGCTGCGCCGAGGTCTGCCCGGAGCAGGCCATCACCATGACCCAGGAGTTCGAGACGGCTACCAACAAGGTGCACGACGACCTGCACATCAGCGCCGAGGTCTACATGGGCACCTGCCAGCGCTGCGGCCGCTGCTTCGAGACCAGGACCATCCTCGACCGGATGATGACGGTCGGCTTCAGGAACGAGGTGTAGCATGGGCGACATCATCACCACCCTGATGGTCTGCCACTTCATCGCCTCGGTGTGCGCGGCCGAGATCCGCAACCTCAAGACCGCGACCATCTTCCTGCTGGTGCAGTCGCTGCTGCTGGCGCTGATCATCGTGGCCTTCGCCGAGAAGAGCCAGAACTACACCTTGTACTGGTGGGTGGCCATGACCGTGGCCTCCAAGGTGATCATCATCCCGGCGCTGCTGTGGTGGCACATCAAGCGCACCAGCTTCGTCGAGGTCAAGCCGCTGGTCAGCTTCGTGGTCTCGTTCATCATCCTGGCGATCTTCCTGATCGCCTTCTACCAGCTGATCCACACCTACGTCAACTTCCTGGCCCCGACCGCCGAGGCCTCGATCGAGCCCTCGCGCTCGGCCCTGGCGCTGGCCTTCACCATCTTCGTGCTGGGCCTGTACGTGCTGGTGATCCACCGCGACGCGGTCAAGATCATCATCGGGCTGCACCTGCTGGAGAACGGCGTGCACCTGGCCCTGGTGACCCTGGTGCCGCAGCTGCCGGTGACCACCATCCTGGGCATCGTCTCCAACGTGGTGGTGGCGGCCATCTTCCTGCTGCTGCTGACCCACAGCATCTACAAGGCCTACGGCAGCTCGGACACGCTGTCGCTGTCCACGCTCAAGCGCTGATCCGGACCACGGCGATACAGAGACGCAGGAAAATTTCCGTTGGGTCTTGGGAGATAAAAAGGAACAAGGAGGACCACATGGTCGACAAGGCACTGATCAAGGGCAACAGCCTGTTCGCGGACTTCAACGACGGGCAGCTGGGCAAGCTGGCCGCGATCTTCAGCGAGCGGTCGTTCACGGCGGGCGAGACGGTGATCCCGGAGCACGCCGAGAACAAGGAGATGATGATCCTGGTGGAGGGCCGGGTGGCGGTGGAGGTCTCGATGAGCCTGTCGGCCAGCGCCGAGAGGACCGTGGTCACCATGGAGGACACACCGGGCCGGATCATCGAGTGGTCGACGGCGATCGACACCACCAAGGCCGGCGCCACCGCCGGCGCCCGGGCCGTGGCCGCCACCCGGGTGATCGTGGCCGACGGCGCCGACGTCCTGAAGCTGCTGCAGCAGGACAAGGAGCTGGGCTGGAAGTTCATGCACAAGATCCTGCTGGTGATCGCCTCGCGGCTCAAGGACACGCGGCTGCAGCTGGTGAGCATGGCCGCGCAGTGCCGGTGAACCTGGCGTATCACCGTCGCAACGTCCTCCGTTTGACATTGAACGTGACTACGCCAGGGAAAGAAAATGTTCTGCTCGTCATGAAATGCTAGTGTAGTGAGATAACAGTTATGGTCGTGACAATCAACCCCACCGCGGTCTCGATCCTGCCGCTGCTGGTGTTCCTGGTGCCGATCGGCTTCTCGGCGCTGATCTTCTTCCTGGGGCGGCTGGGACGGCTCTACCGCGAGGGCCTGGCCCTGGCCGGCATCGCCGCCACGCTGGCCATCGCCGTTCTGATGGCCGGCCGGGTGCTGAACGGCGAGGTGCTGACCTTCTGGAGCAACAACCTCTACGTCGACGGCCTGTCGACCCTGATGGAGCTGGCCGCCAGCGCGCTGGGGGCGATCGTGGTGGTGTACTCGATCTCCTACTTCGGCGAAAAGACCACGGTCGAGGAGTCGCACCCCTACACCAGCATGAAGAACTACTACACCCAGATCCTGCTGTTCCTGGGGCTGATGAACTGGACCTGCGCCACCAACAACATCATCATGCTGTACGTCTCGCTGGAGTTCACCACGCTGGCCACGGTGTTCCTGGTGACCTTCCATTGGAACAAGCCGGCGCTGGAGGCGGGCTACAAGTACCTGCTGCTGGTGACCGTGGGCGTGGTGTTCGCGCTGCTAGGCTCGGTGCTGCTGTACGCCGCGGCCATCCCGTACCTCCCCGTGTCGCGGGTGCTGCTGCTGACCGAGCTGGGCTCGATCGCCACCAAGATACCGACCAACATCGTGCTGCTGGCCGCGGCATTCCTGGTCGTCGGCTTCGGCACCAAGGCCGGGCTGGTGCCGTTCCACGCCTGGCTGCCCGACGCCCACGCCGAGGCCCCGGCCCCGGTCAGCGCCCTGCTGTCGGGCATCGTGATCAAGGTCGGGGCCTACGCCCTGGCCCGCACCATCTCGGTGTTCGCCCCGCACTACGGCGCCATCCCGCTGTTCGTGGC
>DATJQG010000352.1:0-2317 GCA_035506015.1 Candidatus Edwardsiibacteriota bacterium | reverse complement strand
CGAAGCAGCTCAGGCTGAAGGTCGAGGTCCAGCCGCCGGTGTTCCAGGCGGCGTTGGCGTTCGACAACGCCAGCAGCAGGCAGCTCAGGAACAGCGACATCGCCACGAAACCCGCCAGGTCGAACGACCTGGTGTGCTCGGTGCGGTACTCGCGCTGGATGATGAACGTGGCGGCCAGCCCCAGCAACCCCACCGGGATGTTGACGTCGAAGATGGCGTGCCAGGAGAAGGCGTCGATCAGGTAGCCGCCCAGCATCGGGCCCAGCGAGATCGACGCCGCCGCGGCCACGGACCAGAACCCCAGGGCCACGCCCCGCTGCCGGGGCGGGAACTCGCGGGTGACGATGGCCATCCCCACCGGCATCAGCATGCCGGCCCCGCAACCCTGGATCAGCCGGAACAGGATCAGGGCGTTGAAGCTCCAGGACAGGGAACACAGCAGCGATCCGCCGGTGAACAGGGCCAGGCCCAAAAAATAGGTGCGCTTGTAGCCGAAGTGGTCGGCGATCCAGCCCGAGGTCGGCAGCATCACGGCGAACACCAGCATGTAGGCGGTGATCACCCACTGCACCCGGTCCACCGACACCCCGAAGGTGGCGATCAGCTTGGCCAGCGACACGTCGACGATGGTGGCGTCCAGCACCGCCATGAACGTCCCGATCATCACGTTGGCCAGCACCCACCAGCGGTAGCGCTGGTGCTGCTGGTGCAGCGACGGGATGTCGCGCCTGGCCCGGCGCTGCAGCGCGCCGCGCAGGTCCCGCAGCATCGCTCAGCGGACCCTGATCCTGATCTCCGCCGAGGTCCCCGGGGACAGCGGGACCCCGCCGATCGAGCCCGCGTCGAGCACGACCTTCAGCGGGATGCGCTGCGTCACCTTGGTGAAGTTGCCCGAGGTGTTGTCGACCGGGATCAGGGCGAACTGCGACGCCGCGTAGCGCCCGATCTGGGCGACCGTGCCGGTGAACCTCCTCCCCGGGACGGCGTCGACGCTGACCTCGACCCGATCGCCGATGCGGACGCGGTGGATCTTGTTCTCCTCCAGGTTGGCGGTGACCCAGACCCGCCGCAGGTCGTAGATCGTCAGCATCGGCTGGGCCGGCTGCACCACCTCGCCCGGCAGCACCCAGCGCTTGGCCACGATGCCGTCGAACGGCGCGGTGACCGTCGTGTACCCCAGCTGGGCCGCCACCACGTTCACCTGGGCGGCCGCGGCCGCCACCTTCGACCGGGCGATGGCCTGATCGGCCCGGGCCGCCTCGGCCGCCTTCTGCGTGTGGTCGTACTGCTCCTGGGTGCTGTGCCCTTCCTTGAACAGCTCCGCGATGCGCGTGAAGTCCTCCTGGGTGCGTTGCAGCCCGACGCTGGCCAGCGTGACGCTGTTCTCGGCCAGGGCCAGCCCGGCCCGGGCCTGGGCCAGCTGGGCCCGCAGGTCGGTGTCGTCGAGCCGCACCAGCAGCTGGCCCTGGCGCACCGTGTCGCCCTCGTCCACGTCCAGCGCGGCCACGCGGCCGAGCATTTTGGCGCTGATCGAGGCCCGGTCGGCGTCGATGTAGGCGTCGTCGGTGGCGACGTAGTCGCGCAGCCTGATCAGCCAGTAGCCGGCGGCCAGCGCCAGCACCAGCACGGCGGCCAGCGCCGGGATCGCCACCCGCTTGCGGCGGTAGAGCGGCACCTGGGCGATGTCCTGATCGCCGCTGTCTGTCTTCGAATCGTATTCGGCCATTGTCGTTCCGTCTGTGGTGAACGTTGTCGCGCGGGGCGGGTCCGGTCAGGCCTTGATGCCGTGCAGCACCAGGCCGGTGATGAACTTCACTTCCTCGGCGCTGTTGATCTTCTTCTTGTTGATGTAGGCGCTGATGGCGGCGCCGTGGCAGAGGTTGAAGATGGCCGTCGCCGTCCGCTCGGGATCGACCTTGACGAACGCCCCCTGCGCGATCCCGTCCTTGACCAGCTGGGCGATGATGCCGATCAGCCGGTGGAAGTGCGGCAGGAACCGCAGTTCCGTCTCGCCGCCCTTGCAGGTGATCAGGGTCGAGCGCTCCTGGCTGAGCAGCCGCATCAGGTCGCCGTTCTCGTCGAACTGGCGCATCATGGTCTCCCCCAGCAGCCGGAGCTTGACGTCGGGCGGCTGCCCCTGGTCGATCACCTGCTTCAGGATCGCGAAGAACTTGCCGATCTCCTCCTCCAGCATCGAGATGAACAGGTCGTCCTTGTTCTCGAAGTAGGTGTAGAGCGTGCCCTTGGCGAACTCGGCCTTCTCGGCGATCTCGTCCAGGGTGGCCGCGTGCAGGCCCTTTTCCGCGAACACCACCCG
>DATJQG010000351.1:0-11214 GCA_035506015.1 Candidatus Edwardsiibacteriota bacterium | reverse complement strand
TATCATTGGTAAACCCATCAATCACAGTGACATTGTTGCTGCCATGGTTCGCCACATATATTTTATTTGTGACCGGGTTCACGGCCAATGTAAAAGGATAGCTCCCGGCAGCTACTGTTAAAGTGCTGTCCGTTGCACCATCAATCACCGTAACATTGTCATTCCACCAATTGGCAGTATAGATTTTATTGGTTTGCACATTTATGGCAATGGCCTGGGGATACTCGCCTGTATGCATCCAATTTGTGATCCAGTCCCCTTTCGCTGCTACGGTTATCATGAACGTCGCAACAATAGTTACAAACAGTCCTTGTTTCATCGTAGTGCTCCTTTTCATCAGGTGATGGCTATTACATCATACATCCGCCTACGCATGCTTGTCAATAAAATAACAAAGAAAGAGCCCCGCTATTGCGGGGCTTTGTTCTGTCCCTCTCCCAATGGGAGAGGGATCCAAGAAGGGTTAGGCTACTTCTGCTTCTCTTCCTTTTCCTTCTTGCTCTCGGCGATGATCTTCTGGGCGATCTCGTACGGCACCTCCTCGTAGTGCGAGAACTCGGCCGTGAAGTCGCCCCGGCCCTGGGTGATCGAGCGCAGCGAGGTGGAGTACTTGTAGAGCTCGGCCTCGGGCACCGTGGCCTTGATGATCTGCAGGCCCTTCTCGCTGTCCATGCCCGAGATCCGGCCGCGCCGCGAGTTGAGGTCGCCCATCACCTGGCCGGCGAACTCGTCGGGGATCACCACCTCCAGCTTGGTGATCGGCTCCAGCAGCACCGGCCCGGCCTCCAGCATGCCCTTCTTGAGGGCCTGGGAGGCGGCGATCTCGAAGCTGGTGCCCGAGGAGTCGACGTCGTGGTAGGAGCCGAAGTGCAGCACGGCCTTGATGTCCACGATGTGGTAGCCGGCCACCGCGCCCTCGATCAGCCCGGCCCGGATGCCCTTCTCCACCGACGGGATGAAGTTGTTGGGCACCACGCCGCCCACGATGGCATCCTCGAACTCGAAGCCCTCGCCCCGCTGGCGCGGCTCCAGCCGCAGCACCACGTGGCCGTACTGGCCGTGGCCGCCGGTCTGCTTCTTGTGCTTGTACTCGGCGTTCTCCACCGTGCGGGTGATGGTCTCGCGGTAGGCGATGCGCGGCTTGCTGCGCAGCACCTCGACGTTGTACTTGCGCTTCAGCCGGCCCATCATGATGTCCAGGTGCAGCTCGCCCAGCCCGAACACCTGCGTCTGGCGCACCTCGGGCACGAAGGCCCAGCCGAAGGTGGGGTCCTCGTCCCGCAGCTTGGACAGGCCGACGCCGATCTTGCCCTCGTCGTCCTTGGACTTGGTCTCCACCGCCTCGGAGATCGACGGCTTGGGCAGCGCGATCGGGGCCAGCAGCAGCGGGTTGGCCTTCAGCCCCAGCGTGTCGTTGGTGCCGCTCTCCTTGAGCTTGACCGCGATGCCGATGTCGCCCGCCGACACCTTGCCGGCGTCGACCCGCTCCTTGCCCAGCGGGAAGTAGAGCTGGCCCATCTTCTCGGACTTGCTCTTGTTGGCGTTGTAGAGGTCCATCCCCGTCTCGATGGTGCCGCTGTAGACCCGGAAGAAGTTGAGGTTGCCGGCGTGCGGCTCGATGAAGGTCTTGAAGATGAACAGCAGCGGCGGGCCGGCCGGGTCGCACTTGACCTGGACCTCGGCGTCGGCGCCGGCCTTCCTGGCCGTGACCTCGGGCAGCCGGGCCGCGGTGGGGAACGACGCCGCCAGGCAGTTCATGATGGCCTTGACGCCGATCTCGCCGTGGCCGTCGGCCGCGAACACCGGCACCAGCTTGCCGGCGGCGATGCCGGCCTTCAGCCCGTCGCTGATCTCCTGCTCGGACAGGGCCTCGCCGCCCAGGTACTTCTCCATCAGGGCGTCGTCGGCCTCGGCCACCGACTCGACCATCCTCTCGCGGTAGGTCTTGGCCTTGTCGGCCGCCTCGGCCGGGATCTCGCCCTCCTTGCCGCCCTCGAAGTGCGCCTTCATCGTGCTGAGGTCGGCCACCCCCTTGACGCCCAGCTGGTCGCCCAGCGGGATGGTCAGCGCCACGCACTGGTGGCCGAACATGTCCTGGGCCTGCTCCAGCGTCTTGTAGAAGTCGGCGTGCTCCTTCTTCAGCTTGGTGATCACGATGCCGCGCGGCAGGCCCATCTCGTTGGCGTACTTCCAGGCCTTGTCGGTGCCGACCTCGATGCCGGCCACGGCCTGGGCCACCAGCAGGGCGGCGTCGGCCACCCGCACCGCGGCCTTGACCTCGCCGGCGAAGTCGGCGTAGCCCGGCGTGTCGATGATGGTGATCTTGCGGTCGCCGTACTCGCAGGCCGCCAGCGCCGAGAAGATGGAGATCTTGCGGGCGGTCTCGTCCGGGTCGAAGTCGAACAGGGCGTTGCCGTCGTCCACCCGGCCCAGCCGCTCGGTGGGGCGCACCAGGTGCATCATGGCCTCGGCCAGCGTGGTCTTGCCCGAGCCGCCGTGGCCGGCCAGCACCAGGTTGATGATCTTGTCGGCAGTGTAGCTTTTCAAGAATCGTCCTCCGGTTGTATCAAGGTGAACAGATAAGTGATCGCGTGATCGTTCCCGGACGCCGGGAGTTAGGATAAAAGAATATTTATTATACCAATCTCATCAATAAAAATCAACAATAAAGACAAGATATTCATGACCAATGGGTAAAAAAGAAAGGCCACCAGGCCTTTTCAGATGTGCTGAAGTTCGTTCAGGGATTGTATTTCAATAAATAATTATACATGCCACTGCACCAGCCGTGCCGCCGGTCGGTAAACTGTATTTTCATTCTGCCATAATGAGTAGAGTCCCGAAATTCCTCTTTCCAGGTGAACCCGCCATCAGTTGTTGACCAAATAGCACAGGTTGGCATTTCTGATTGTGGATGCGCCGAACCATATGTCGGTAGGCTGACCCATCCCGTCCGATCATCAAGGAAACAAGCGCTGGAGATCATGTAGATGATCGTGTCCCTGCCGACGGGGAGCTTCTGTTCCCTCCAGGTGTTGCCATGATCGCGGGTGAGCATCATCTGGCCGTTGCAGTCGACTATCCAACCGCAGCCGTCGGGATTGACATGAATCTGGTTGATGCCGTAGATCTGCCAGCCGTTTTCTTGTTTCCAGGTCTGGCCGCCATCCCGAGTCGAAAATAGTTCATACCCACCCACCCATCCGGTATTCCGGTCGGTGAAGAATACCGTTTCGTACTCCATATCCCAGGCCTCTTGCTGCTGCACCTGCCAATGTTCGCCCCCATCGATGGTATGCAGTATCACACACCCAGAGAGATCATCTCCCCCCACGGCCCAGCCGTACTGGCGATCCACAAAATGCACTGCGTTCAACCAGAGATCCGTGTTGCTGGTCTGTTCGTACCAGTTGCGGCCACCATCTGTTGTGTGGAATATCTTGCCCTGCGAGGCCACCACCCAGCCATACTGCCTGTCCACGAACCAGATGCTGGACATATAATAATAGGACCCGCCCGTGACTATCTGCTGAAACTCCCATGTTCGACCGCCGTCGGTGGTGTGAATCACACCGGTCAAACCCGAGCACCAGCCTTCTAGGCTATCGAGAAAAATCATATCCGCAGCAAACGCGGTCCAGCTAAGCTTCGTCCAGCGAAGCGAACTGTGGCTACTGGGTGCGGTTGGGCTGGTGCGGCCGCACCCGAGGGCGAGAAAAGCAAGGGATATGGCGAGCAAGGACCGACGATAAGGTGACGGTCCGAACCGTCGCATGATTGCTCTGGCTTTCATGAAAGAATCCTCAGGCCGTCTGGCAGACCTCGGGCCGCGCCAGGTAGTAGCCCTGCCCCAGCGGCACGCCCATCTGCTTGATCAGCTCGAACTCGGCCTGGCTCTCGATGCCCTCGGCCACGATCCGGGCGCCGACGCTGGTGGCCAGGCCGATCATCGTCTTCAGCAGCTCCAGCTTGATCAGGCTGGTGTCGATGCCCTTGATCATCGAGATGTCGAACTTCAGGAAGTCGGGCTGGACCTCGCCCAGCAGCTTGAGGCTGGAGTAGCCCGAGCCCATGTCGTCGATCGCCACCATGAAGCCGTTGGCCTTGAGCTCGGCCACGATGGCGGCGAAGCTGCGCCAGTCGGAGATGGCCACCCGCTCGGTGATCTCGAACACCACGTCGCGGTTGGCCAGCCCGGCCCGGTCCACCATCCGGGCGATCGGCTCGGCCCGGAACTCGCCCTCGTACATCGCCCGCACGCTGGCGTTGATGAACAGCTTGCCGCGCCGGCCGTCGCCGCGGCCCAGCAGCAGCGCGTTCTCCCGGCAGCGCCGCTCCAGCTCGAAGATCAGGTCGGTCTTCTCGGCCAGGGCGAACAGCAGCTCGGCGTTCTCGAAGCCCGAGCCCTCCGGCCCGCGCGACAGGGCCTCGTGGCCGAACACGGTGCAGCGGGCCAGCTCGATGATCGGCTGGAACAGCGTCACCAGCAGGTTGCGGTCCAGGATGGCCCGCAGCCGGCCGTGGACCTCGTCGCGCTGGCCCAGCGTGCCGCGGGCGGCCTCCAGCGCCGCCTGGTCGATGGCACGGTGCACCTGGCGCTCGAACCGCATCCGGCTGTCCAGCCGCACCAGCGCGTGGCCGGCCGCCATGATGTCGCGGGTCTCCACCCCCGGCAGCAGCGGGGACCGGGCGGCCGCGGCCTCCACCGTCCGCCGCAGCGCGGCCAGCTGCTCCTCGCCGCCGCCGTTGGTCCGCACGAACAGCAGGAAGCGGTTGGCGCGGGTGCCGGCCATGGCCATCAGGTGCTGGACCTTGGCCTGGCGCAGCGCCCGTTCCAGGTCCAGGGCCAGCTGGGCCAGCGAGCGGTCCAGCGCCTCCCAGCCGTACGTCTCCTCGATCCTGCCGGGCTGGTCGATCGCCAGCACGATCAGGCCCACGGTGCCGTCGCTCTCGGCGAACTTGCGCACCTCGTCCAGCACGGCCGGCAGGGTCGGCAGCTTGGTGCCCTTGTCGAACAGCTGCCCCTTCAGCCGCAGCGACTCGACCTTGAGGTCGAAGAAATCCTTGTGCAGTTCCTGGCTCATTGACGCTTACGGCTGGCGCGCCAGCAGCGCCCGCACCCGTTCCACCAGCTCCTGCGGGGTGAACGGCTTGCAGATGTAGTCGATGGCCTCCTCCTGCAGCGCGGCCGCCTTGTCCTTGGGTTCGACCTTGGCGGTCAGCATCGCCACCGGGATCGACGCCGTCGAGTCCTCGATCTTGAGGATCTTCAGCAGCTCCATGCCGTCGAGGTCGGGCATCATGATGTCCAGCAGGATCAGGTCGGGTCGCTGGCGGTACAGCAGCTGCAGCGCCTCGTGCCCGGTGAGGGCCGTCACCGCCTTGCAGCCGGCCTCCTCCAGCACCATGCTGATCAGGTCGAGGATGTCCTCCTCGTTGTGTCGTCAGATCACCGCCTCGCCCACGGTGGTTTCGCGGTCGCCGGGCGCCGCCAGCGGCAGCCGGAAGGTGAAGGTCGTGCCGCGGTTGGGCTCGCTCTCCACTGAGATCTCGCTGCGGTGCAGGTCCAGGATCGACTTGACGATCGCCAGGCCCAGCCCCACCCCGCCGAAGCGCCGGGTGGACGAGCCGTCCAGCTGCTGGAAGCGCTCGAAGATCTTGGGGATCAGCTCGCGCGGGATGCCGATGCCGCTGTCGGACACCGCCACCCGGGCCTGGCCGCCGTCGCGCCGCACGGTGATGGTGATCCCGCCCTGGTTGGTGAACTTGATGCCGTTGATGATCAGGTTGTCGATCACCTGGGCGATCCGCTCGCGGTCGGCCATCACCACGCACTCCTGGTCCATGTCCACGGCCAGCCGCAGCTTCTTCTTCTCGACCTCGGCCTGGTGGTTGACCAGCGCCTCGTCCAGCAGGTTGCGCAGGTCGAAGGGCTTGAGCACGGCGGTGAAGTGGCCGGCCTCGATGGTGGTGAAGTCCAGCAGGTCCTTGATCTGCTTGGTCAGCCGCCGCACGTTGCGACGCATCACGTCGATGCCCTTGCGCTGGCTCTCGGTCAGCGGGCCCAGCTTCTCCAGGAACAGGTAGTCGGCGTAGCCGGAGATGGCGGTGAGCGGCGTGCGCAGCTCGTGCGAGACGTTGGCGATGAAGTCGCTCTTGAGCTTGTCCAGCTCCAGCAGCTCCATGTTGGCCTGCGACAGCCGGTCGTAGGAGTCGGCCAGCGCCTCCATGTTCTCCTTGAGCTGCTTGGTCATCTGGTTGAAGTTCTGGGCCAGTTCGCCGATCTCGTCGTTGGAGCCGACCTGCACCGCCTGGTCCAGCTGGCCCTGGCCGATCTCCCGCGCCGCCACGGTCAGCCGGCTGATGGGGTCGGTGATCTGGCGGGCGGTGAGGTAGGCCATGGCGCTGCCGACGATCACGAAGATCAGCGTTGCCAGCAGCACCTGCAGCACCATCGTCCGGAACAGGCGCGCCAGCGCGGCATAGCTGGCCACGTAGCGCACCGAGACCCGGTGCCGGCCCCACTCCTCGACATAGGGCATCACCACCGACAGCGCCGGCCCCCCGGCCAGCCGCACCTCCCGCTGCGACAGTTCCAGCCGTTTCACCCGTTCCAGCAGGTCGGGCTCCAGCGCGAACAGGTCGCGCGGCGTGCGGGCCGCCTCGCCCTTCATCTCCCGCGAGTCGAACCGGACGTTGCCGTTGACGTCCAGCACCTGCATCTCGACGATGTTGCGGTTCATGGCCAGCAGCGACGAGACGATCTCGCGGAACTTGTAGTAGCCCGACGAGTAGTAGAGGAAATAGCCCTGGCACAGCGGCGCCACGGTCAGCTGGGCGAACGACAGCACGCCGTCGGTGATCTCGGTCCGCAGCTGGCTGCGGCGCACCATCATGGTGAACGAGGCGTTGATCAGCAGGATGGCCACCACCAGCAGGCTGGCCGCCGCCGCGAACTTTATCTTCAGGCTTCTCATGCGCGGGTCGAATGGCCGGTCGGGTCGCCCGGCCGCGCCGCCAGGGCCAGCGCTGCGGCGATGCCCAGCGCGGCGCAGGCCAGCCCCGCCAGCCAGGCCCGGGGCCAGTACAGCGCCTGGTCCTCGTTCCAGTAGCGGCAGCGGACCTGGCAGCGCAGCGAGTAGCGGTGCCGGCCCCACTCGTCGACATGGGGCACCACGATCTCCAGCACCGGGCCCAGCGCGGGATCGCGGCTGGTCCGCGCCCAGACCGTCAGGCCCCGGGCCGCCGCCAGCACCGGCGGCGCCACGGGCGGGGCCGGCAACCGCTGCCCGGGCCGGTCGAGCTCGCCCGAGTCGAACAGCACCGCGCCGCCGACATCGAGCAGCGAGAGCCGCAGCAGCTCGGGATTGGCCCGCATCACGCCGCGCACCAGTTCCTGGAACTTGTAGTACCCCGAGCCGTGGTACCGCTGGTAGGCGTCGACCACCGGCCGGGCGCTGAGCGCGGCGAACCCGACGGCGTCCTGACGGAACCGCCGCTGGAACAGGCCGCCGGCCAGCCACGCCAGCAGCAGCCCGTGGACCAGCACCAGCGCCGCCACCAGGGCGGCCAGCGCGAGGGTCGGCCGCTTGGCGATCATCTGCCGATACCGTTCGTGGCCATTGGTTCCCTCACCGTTTGGCCGGGCGGATGTCCTTCGCCAGGATCATGCCGTCGGCCCGGGGCCGCCAGTCGAGCGCCGTGCTGACCCCGTAGCAGTCCTCGCGCAGGAACAGCGGGATCATCGGCAGGTCGTTCATGGCCAGCCGCATCGCCCGCTGCAGCATCCGCTGCCGCTGCGCGGTGTTGAACTCGCGGTCGGCCTGCTCGATCAGCCGGTCCAGCTCGGGGTCGCTGTAGCCGCTGGCGTTGCGGTGGCCGTAGTCGCCGCGCGCGGTGTGCAGGTCGTTGAGGATCTCGCTGGCGTCGCCGAAGCTGCAGGCGACGCCCATCCGGTAGAACGCCGACCGGCCCTGGTCGATCTTGCGGTACAGCTGGTTCCAGGGCACGGCGGCGACAGTCAGGCGGATGCCGACCCGCCGCAGCTGTTGCACCAGGGGCCCGGCCTCGTCGATCAGGTCGCTGGCCACGTCCAGCTGCAGGTCGGTGCCGCCGCCATAGCCAGCGGCCCGCAGCAGCGCCACCGACCGGGCCGAATCGGGCGCCAGCGCCGGCAGCGCGGGGTCGAACCCGAACACCGTGGGGTGCACCAGCTGGTTGGCGGGCATGGCGTAGCCGCCGTAGGTCGCGGCGATGATCGCCCGGCGGTCCAGCGCCAGCGAGATGGCCTGCCGCACCCGGGGATCGGCCAGCGGCGTGCCCCGGCCGGCGATGTTGAGGCCGAGGATGCTGACCGACATGCTGGGCTCGATCGCCAGCCGGAACCGGCGGTCCCGGGCGATGGCCCCGCGCTGCTGCTCGCCGATCGACGCCGAGAGGTCGATCTCGCCCCGCAGCAGCGCGGCGGCCCGTTCGGCGCCGTCGGGGATGCTGCGGAACCGCACCAGCGGGAAGGCGGGCCGCCCGCCCCAATACCGTTCGTTGGCGGCCAGCTCGATGCCGCGGTCCGGCAGCGACCGCAGATAGCGGTACGGGCCGGTGCCGTCCGGCAGCTGCTGCGGGTCCGCGCCCCGGGGGACGACGGCCACCTGCGCCAGGATGTTGATCATGATCGGCTGGGGCCGGCTGGTGACGACCTCGACGGTCATGCTGTCGAGCGCCCGGACGCTGGTGATGGCGGAGAGCATCCCGCGGAACACCGAGGACGGCAGGCGGCGGGCCCGGTCCAGGCTGTAGACCACGTCGGCCGCGGTGAGGCGCCGCCCGCTGTGGAAGGCCACTCCGGGCCGCAGGAAAAAGCGCCAGGTCAGCAGTCCGGGGTTGTCGTAGCCCTCGGCCACCAGCGGTACGATGCGCATGTCGGGGTCGAAGCCCACCAGCCCCTCGTAGATGTTGGCCAGCAGCGACATGGTGACGCTCTCGTCCTGCAGGTAGGGATCCAGGCTGATGGCGCCGTCCTCGTAGGCGACCACCAGGGTCTTGGCCGGACGGCGGGCGCACCCGCCCGTCGCCAGCAGCGCCAGGGGGACGCACAGCAGCGCCAGCAGGGCCGCGCGGCGCGTTGTCGGCCGTCCGTTCATGATCGCGGGCCCTTTCCGGCCGCGGCCGTCGCGGCTGCGGCGGGTGGTATCGTCACCGTTCCCATGCCAGGTCCCAGACCTCGATCCGCCCGTCCTGCCGCGGCGTGAACGACAGGCCGGCGCGCAGCCCGTAGGTGCGGTTGCGCACGTACAGCGGGATCAGGGGCATGTCGTCCAGCACCATCCGCATCGCCTGGTGCAGCAGGTCGATGCGGTCGCGGCTGTCCAGCACCTCGCTGCTGCGCTCGATCAGCCGGTCGAGCGTGCGGTTGCTGTAGCCGCCCCAGTTGGTGCTGCCGTAGCTGCGGGCGTCCCTGGTGTGGAGGCAGGCGTCGAACAGGTCCGAGGCGTCGCCCGAGCTGCAGGACCAGCCCACCAGGAAGAACGGGCTCTGGCGCTTGTCCAGCCGCGCCGACAGCTCGGGCCAGTCGTAGGCCCGCACCGTCAGGTCGATGCCCACCTCGCGCAGCTGGGCCACCAGCGAGTGCCCGGCCTGGGCCGCCGCGGTCTTCGACATCTCCGCGGTCAGCTTCAGGCCCGGGCCGTAGCCGGCCTGGCGCAGCAGCTTGCGCGCCCGCTCGCGGTCGGGCCTGGCGTGCTCGTCCTCGGGCACGTAGCCCACCACGTAGGCCGAGACCAGCTGGTTGATGGGGCTGGCCTCCAGGCCCGATCCGGCGATGATCGCGGCCGGGTCCAGCGCCCAGAAGATGGCCTCGCGCACCTCGCGCTTGCGCAGCGGCCCCGGCTGCGCGAAGTTGACCCCCAGCAGGCTGACGCCCAGCGCCGGCCGGCTCAGCGTCTCGATGCCCGGCTGGCTGCGGAAGCGCCGGATGTCGGGCTCGTCCACGTCGCGGATCAGGTCGACCTCGCCGTTCAGCAGCGCCTGGGCCCGGATGCTGTCGTCGGGCAGCATCCGGAACACCGCGGTGGCGATGGCCGGCCTTCCCTGCCAGTACGCCGGATTGGCGGCCAGCCGCAGCTCGCGGCCTTTCACGTAGCTGACGAACTTGTAGGCGCCGGTGCCGACCGGTTTGACGATCGGATCGGCGCTGCCCTCGGGCATGATGTCGATGAAGGTCAGCTTGTTGAGCAGCACCGGGTAGGGCTTGTGGGTCAGCACCTCCACGGTCTGGTCGTCCAGGATGCGCACGCTGCTGACCATCGACAGGTAGTGGCCCAGCGTGCCGCGCTTGGCCCGCTCCAGGCTGTACTTGACGTCCCGCGCGGTCAGCGGCTTGCCGTCGTGGAACGCCACGCCCGGCCGCAGGAAGAAGCGCCAGGTCAGGTCGTCGGGGTTCTCCCAGCGGATGGCCAGCGCCGGCGCCAGCTTCATCTCGCGGTCGAACGACACCAGCGCGTCGTAGATGTTGCCCAGCACCGAGTGGGTGATGCTGTCGTCGTGGAGGTACGGGTCCAGCGTGATGATGTCGTCTTCCATCGCCAGCGCGACGGCGTCGCGGCGCTGGGCCGGGCGGCAGGACAGGGCCAGCGCGGCTAGCATCAGCAGCGTGATCATGGTGCGACTGTTTAATTTCCTCATATTTCCCTCTATTTGGGCATCCTTAGAAAAATACGATGACAGCTTCACATTTATCACGGATTACGCATGCAGTAATAATTTATCTTACTAGAATCAACTTTTTTATCTGAGTAATACTGCCTGCATGCAACCGGTAGAGATAAATGCCGGAAGAAACAAGTTCGTTCGATTCATTTCTGCCATCCCATTTCACAGTATAAAATCCTGCGGGTTGATCATGGTTAACGATTGTTTTTACAAGTTGGCCATTGATATTATACACTGCCAGAATTGCCTTTTCAGGCGCAGACAATTGATAATTAATATTCGTTGATGTATTGAATGGATTCGGGCTATTTTGCATCAGCAATGTGTGTAAACCAATATGATTTCTTTCTATTTTCCCAGCGACACCAAGCGTATCATCAATAAAAACGCCCCACATACGCATCGCATTCGCATACTCGCCATTGATCGTGTCTGTCCAACCCGAATAAATGACGAGTGACTTTCCACCATCACCATGACAGACCGCCGGATAATCTTTATTACCGG
>DATJQG010000350.1:0-2082 GCA_035506015.1 Candidatus Edwardsiibacteriota bacterium | reverse complement strand
CCCGCAGGCTGGTGGGGCCGGCGTTCTTCAGCGCGTAGCGGAAGGTCACCCCGCCCTTGCTGGGGTTGGGGTAGCAAGGGGCCAGCTGATAGGCGTCGGGCAGGGTCTTGCCGTTGGCGCTGTAAACGCAGGCGATCGGGCCGTAGTCGGTGGTGGCGCCGTTGCCGTCGACCTCGGTCAGCTTGTAATAGTATGTCCCCGCCTCCAGGCCGTTGCGGTCGACGTAGCGGTAGTCGGTCGGCGTGCTGACCGTGCCATGCCCGTCCACCGTTCCCAGCGCTGCGTAGCCGTGGTCCAGGGAGCGCGAGCGCTGGACCTCCCAGCGGTAGCAGTCGTGCTCGCTCTCGGTGCGCCAGGTCAGGACCACCGACTCCCCGCTCTGCTGGGCGGTCATGGCGCTGAAGCTGACGCCCAGGAACCCGGTGCTGGTGACGATGTCGCCGCCGGCCACCAGCGCGTAGGGCACCGGCCCCTGGTTGATGGTGGCGGCGGTGACGGTGATCGTGGCCGTCTGGCTGCTCTTGGCCTTGCTGGGCGGCAGCCATACCACTTCCTCGGGATTGAGCGTGTCCGCGGTGCCGCCGGTGGTCGAGTAGCCATTCGCACCAAAGACGTTCCCCAGGTAAGTGCTACCGCCGACGGTCACCGAGAGGTTGAGGTTGTTGACCGAGATGTCCATCGGCGACAGGGCCGAGGGATAATCGAAATAGACCAGCACGATCTTCAGGTCCATGGAGTCGTTGTCCGCCTGGGGGTCGTTGGTCGTCGTCCCGGTGGTGATGGTATAGGTGGCCGACTGGCCGCTGGAGGTGAAGCCAGGCGCAACGTCGATCAGGCGCATCTTCCGGGCATCGCCGCTGAAGTAGAGCGCCTTGTTCATGTCGACCGAACCCCAACCCTGCCCCTGAGAAGGCACGTTCTTGGTCCCAGTTGAGTTGAGGGCGTCCGTGCTGTAGGCCCCGGGCGAGTTGCGGGACGACAGGATCATCAGCGCCTTCATCAGCGCGCCGGAGGGATCGGCGATGGCGTTGCCGGCGACCTTGGTGCCGGTCGGATACCATCCCTCGGTCAGGTACTGGCGCAGCAGCGCGGTCAGCCCGGCCATGATGGGGGTGGCCATCGAGGTGCCGCCCATGTAGGTGATGCCGGAATTGTTCGAGGTCAGGCTGCCGTCGGAATCCACCGACCAGATGTACCAGCCGCCCGAGGCCAGGATATGGGGACGGCGCAGGCCCTCCTTGGTCGGGCCGTGGGACGAGAACTCGGCCACGTCCATGATCTCGTTGCGCGAGGTCCCGCCGGTGGACGACCAGGCCGTGCCGTCGCCGAATCCCGACTCGTTGGCGCCCACGCAGATGATGTTCTTGCCGCAGGCCGGCCAGTTGACGGAGTCGTTGTTGGTGTTGGAATTGCCCGCCGACCGCAGCATGATCAGGTCCTTGTGCGACCAGGCCAGCGTATCCAATTGCTCCTCGAAACTGCCGTAGCTGGAGGGCTGGCCGGGATTGTAGCCCCAGGACGACGACGTGACCCTGGCGCCGGCGTTGTACTCCCAGCGGTAGATGCTGTTGAGGTTGGCCGGGGTGTACAGCGCGTCGCCGGCCCCGCCGATGTCGGTGAAGGCGGTCCGGGCCAGGGGCGCCATGCCCATGGCGCGCGCCAGGACGGTGTCGGTCAAGGCGCCGCTGTGCGTGCTGCCCATGCTGTCGCCGGTGATCGAGCCTTCCGTGTGCGTACCGTGGCCCGAGCTATTCAGGTCCTGGGTGTCGGCCCAGACGTTGTAGGCCACGATCTTGCGATGGGCGTTGGTGCCGTAGACCAGCGTGTCGTGGCCGGTGGATGTCGTCGTGTCGCGGTCGTAGACCGGTTTGAGACCGCCGGGATCGCGGAAGTAGACATTGTCATAGTCGATGCCGGTGTCGTCGTGGCCGATGATCTGGTTCTGGCCGTACAGGCCGTGGGCGTAGAGCGGCATCTTCAGCGAATCATCATGGGATTTCAGCCGCAGCTTGGCCAGCCATGTCCCGCTGCTGGAGCCCATCCCCGAGGTGTCGCGCGACTGGTTGATCCAGCGGCTCCAGG
>DATJQG010000349.1:0-2888 GCA_035506015.1 Candidatus Edwardsiibacteriota bacterium | reverse complement strand
CGGCGTCAAGGTGCCGGACCGTGGCTACCTGAGGAAGGTCAAGGAGATCTGCGAGCGCCACAACGTGCTGTTCATCGCCGACGAGGTCCAGACCGGCTTCTGCCGCACCGGCAAGCCGTTCTGCTGGCAGCACGAGAACGCGGCGCCCGACGTGATGATCGTCGGCAAGGCGTTGGGCGGCGGCATGTACCCGGTGTCGGCCGTGCTGTCGCGCTGGAAGGTGATGGACGTGATCAAGCCCGGCCAGCATGGCAGCACGTTCGGCGGCAACCCGCTGGCCTGCGCCGTGGGCATGGCCGCGCTGGACGTGCTGAAGCGCGAAAAGCTGGACGCCCGCGCCGCCAAGCTGGGCGACTACTTCCGCAAGCAGATCAAGGCCATCCCCACCGACAAGATCAAGGAGGTGCGCGGCATGGGCCTGCTGACCGGCATGGAGCTGCGGCCCGAGGCCGGCAAGGCCCGTCCCTACTGCCTGAAGCTGAAGGAGCTGGGGATGCTGGCCAAGGACACCCACGAGCAGACCATCCGCTTCGCGCCGCCGCTGGTGATCACCCGCAAGGACATCGACTGGGCGGTGAAGCAGATCGCGCGGGCGCTGCGCGAGGTCGACGGCCGGGCCGAGGGCGAGGCCCACGAGGGCTGAGCGCGCTGCGCTCGCCAAAGGCCGTCCCGCGACCGGGACGGCCTTTCGCGTCGACAAAAACCATTTCGCGGTTGACTTTGCCCGTAAATTCTGTATACTTATGCCATGACGCCACCGCTGCAGCAGCTGCTGCCGATCCAGCAGGACGCCCTCAAGGAGGTGTTCAACATCGGCTCGGGACAGGCGGCCACCACGCTCAACGAGGTGACCGGGCTGAAGGTGATGGTGTCGGTGCCGACCATCGGCATCAAGCCGGTGGACGAGGTGCTGGACGACCTGGCCAAGCCGGGCATCCCGGTGGTCAGCCTGGTCAACATCTTCGCCGGCGACATCTCGGGCGCCACGGTCTGGCTGATGCCGGGCGACAAGGCCAAGGAGTTCGCCGAGCAGTGCTGGCACCACATGCCGCAGGCCAAGAAGTCGCCGGAGTTCAACTTCGGCCAGATCCACCGCGAGATCTCCGAGATCATGACCACCGCCTACCTCACCGCGGTGGAGGACCTGCTGAGCCTGATGACCGTGCCGTCCACGCCGCTGATGCTGTCGGGCGTGCTGAAGAACATCCTGGGCAAGATCCTGGCCGAGCGCAGCGTCGAGGGCAACCTGGTGGCCTTCGTCCAGAACCGCTTCACCTTCGGCGAGAAGGCGCAGGGCTATTCGGGCTTCTTCATGATGATGCCCGACCCCGAGTCGCTGTACAAGATGCTGGAGATCCTCAAGGTGGCCGACTGAGGCTTTGCTGCAGATTGGCCGCCGGCTTCGCCCCGATTCCTGCCGTTCGACCGCATCGCTTGCGATGCGGTTTTGTATTGGCGGCCATATCGGTATTGACTTATCGGGCGTTATTCATTATGATTAGTATTCGCGATCAACAACCATCAATATATCGACCACCGCGGAGCACCGCATGAAGAAGCTGTTATCCAGCAACGAGGCCGTGGCGCGCGGCGCGTAAAACCCAACCCCATGCCCCTTCCCTCGAAGGAAGGGGTGGCGGGGTTAGGTTCACGAGGCATGATCCGCAATCAGCGCTATAGCCAAAGGAAACTGCAGCTCGCGAAACGTTTCCGCCTGCAGCAAACGCCCGCGGAAAAGGCATTCTGGGACTTGGTCAGAACGAACCGCTTCAAGGGATGGCATTTCCGCCGGCAGCAGGTGATCGACGGATTCATCGCCGATTTCTATTGCGATAAACTTAAGCTGGTCGTCGAGATCGACGGCGGCATCCATGAATCACAGAAAGACTGCGATGCTGAGCGCGACAGGATCATCAGAACGCATGGGATCAACATACTGCGTCTTTCCAACGATGTCGTTGTGAACAACAGGTCTTACGTGATAAAGCAACTGGAGTCCTTCGCATGAAGAAACTGCTATCCGGCAACGAGGCCGTGGCGCGCGGCGCCTGGGAGGCCGGCGTCAACGTGGTGTCGGCCTATCCCGGCACGCCGTCCACCGAGATCCTGGAGAACCTGGGCAAGTACAAGGAGGTCTACGCCGAGCTGGCCACCAACGAGAAGGTGGGGCTGGAGGTGGCGGCGGGCGCGTCCTTCGGCGGGGCGCGGTCGCTGACCTGCATGAAGCACGTCGGCCTCAACGTGGCGGCCGACCCGCTGTTCTCGATGGCCTACATCGGCGCCACCGGCGGATTCGTCGTCGTCTCGGCCGACGACCCCGGCATGCACTCGTCGCAGAACGAGCAGGACAACCGCTACTACGCCAAGATGGCCAAGATCCCCTGCCTGGAGCCCTCCGACTCGCAGGAGTGCCTCCAGTTCTCCAAGCTGGCCTTCGAGCTGTCGGAAAAATTCGACACGCCGGTGCTGCTGCGGCTGACCACGCGGGTCTCGCACTCCAAGGGCGTGGCCGAACTGGGCGAGCGCATCGAGCACAAACCGAGCGGCTACGTCAAGGACATCGCCAAGCGCATCACCATCCCGGCCCATGCCCGCAAGATGCACGTCAAGGTCGAAGACCGGCTGCGCCGGCTGGCGGAGTACGGTGAGACTTTTATGGGCAACAGGATCGAGAAGGGCGATAAAAAATTAGGCATCATCACCAGCGGCATCTCGTACCAGTACGCCAAGGACATTTTCCCCACGGCGTCGTTCCTGAAGCTGGGGCTGACCTACCCGCTGCCGAAGAAGCTGATCTCGGACTTCATTCGTTCAGTGGACACAGTCTACGTGATCGAGGAGAACGACCCGTTCCTGGAGGAGCAGATCAAGGCCGAGGGGTACTTCGT
>DATJQG010000348.1:0-8645 GCA_035506015.1 Candidatus Edwardsiibacteriota bacterium | reverse complement strand
CGTCGCCGGACCCGCCGCCGCAGCTCCATTGAACAGCTGTTTCACCCGCTGCCCGGCGATGTTGTAGACGGCCGCCTCCATAGTGCCCGGCCCGGCCGCTTGATACCTGAGGCTGGCCGCACCGCGGGCGGGATTGGGATACACCGTCGCGGCGGAGAGGGCCGTTGCGCCCTGCGCGCCGTAGGATGCCTCCACCGGGCCGTGATACGCGGTGTTCCCCGACAGGTCGGTCTCGGCCAGCCGGTACCAATAGCGTCCCGGGGCGGTCAGCGAACGGTCGGCATACGAGTAATCGTGGGGCTGGTCGGTCGTGCCGTATCCCGCGATCGTGCCGATCGGCACGTAGCCCGCATCCTCATCGGTCGAGCGCTCGATCCGCCACTGGTAGCACTCCCGCTCGCTCTCGGTGCGCCACCAGAGGTCGATCCCCCCGGTCCCCTGTTGCGCGGTGAACTGGGACAGCTCCACGGCCAGCGCGCTGAACATCACGGTGTCCCTGGGGATGTCGCCCACCACGACGTAGTACGACGGGAACACCCGGATCCAGATGTTCTTGTTGACCGCCCGCCCCCGCCCCGCCGGGATCACGCCGTAACTGGTGCCGGTCGACTCGGTCTGGTAGATGTAATTGCTGTCGCCGGCCCGCGACTTGGTGCCCCCCAGCTTGGGGTCCATCAGCAGGGTGTCGATCGCGGTCTGCTTGGGATGGCCATAGGAATTGGTGGGCCCGCCGCAGGAGATGATCGACACCTGGGGATCGAGGGCGGTGACCCAGGCGTAGTTCGAGCTGGTGGCCGAGCCGTGATGGTTGACCAGCAGGACGTTGACTTTGCCGATCACGGGCGCCAGCAGCTTCTCCACGTTGCTGTAATTACCGCTGGCCTGGCCGCCGATGTCGGTGGCGAAGATCATCTTGAAGTTGCCGTAGGTCAGCAGCAGTCCCATGGAATTTGTGTTTTCATCGTTGACCGATACCGAACCGCTGGTCCAGACCTGCCCGTTCATGCAGACGCAGCGCAGGGTGACGCCCGAGCCCAGGTCGAACACCTTGCCCAGCGTGTCAGTGAAACGTTTACTGCCAGCGGCGGTGTTGTAATTGGTGTAAGCGGTGCTGGCGTATGATCCCCCGCGGTCCCAGCAGCCGCCCAGGATCGAGTCGCGGGTCAGGCCGTTGATCACCTCGTCCAAGCCGCCGATATGGTCTGCATGGTAATGGCTGACAAAGGTGTATTGGATATGTTTCTGACCGAGCGTGTCGCGGATGAGACTGAGGATATTATCGCCGGTGGTCGTGGTCGGGCCAGCGTCGAACACCGCAATCTTCCCCGCAGGCGATTGGATGACCGCGCCGTTTCCTTGACCGACATCCATCACCACGATCTTCAACTGAGCGTCCAGGCCCGCGGCGAGGGCCACCAGCACCAGCGCACCAAGCCCGAATGCTTTGATGGTACTCATCGTTCGCTCATCTCATCCAATGCTGTGCTCGACTCCATGGCTACCGCATCAGCACCATCTTCTTGACCGTGGCCTGCAGCTCCGCCGCATTGAGGTCATCCTCGTAGGTCAGCCGGTAGAAGTAGACGCCGCCGGACACCCGCCGTCCGTTGCCGTCGCGGCCGTCCCAGGTCGCCGTGTAGCGGTCGGCCGGTTGCCGGGCGTCGACCAGCCCGCGCACCCGCTGGCCCAGCACGTTGTACACGCCCAGCGTCACCCGCCCCGGCAGCGGCAGCTGGTAGCTGATGCCGGCCTGGCCGCTGGCGGGATTGGGATGGACCGGGCCCGCCTGGAAGCCGGCGATGCCGCGGGCATTGTAGACCACGCGCAGCGGCCCGTGGTACGTGACGCGGCCCGAGAGGTCGACCTGGGCCAGCCGGTACCAGTAGACGGCGGCGGCGCCGGGCGGGGTGTCCAGGTACGCGTAGCGCTGGGGCTGCGCCGTGGTGCCGTGGCCCGGCACCGAGCCCACGGCCGCGTAGCCGCCCTGCTGCTGCGCCGACCGCTCGATGTCCCAGCGGTAGCAGTCGGTCTCGCTCTCGGTCGACCAGCGCAGGGTCACCCCGCCGGCCCCGGCCGCCGCGGCGAAGTCGGCCATGGTCACGCCCAGCGGCATCTGGTCGCCGTCGACGGTGTACTTGTGGTTGGAGAGGTCGACGGTGATGTGGATGTTGCGGTTGCGGACGCTGCTGCGAACGGGCAGCGGCTTGGTGGTATCGCCGCGCTCGGTCAGGTAGATGTAGTTGTTGAGGCCGGGGTCGCTGGTCAGGCGGCGGGTGGCCCCGGAGTCGGGGTGGCCGTAGGAGTTGCTGTCGCCCACCGAGATGATCGAGACCTGGGGGTTGAGGGCGTTGACCCAGTTCTGGGTCGACGAGTAGGCCGAGCCGTGGTGGTTGACCACCATCACGTTGACGCTGTCGAAGTCGCCGGCCAGCAGGTTCTCCATCTGGGACTCGATGTCGCCGGTCTGGCACATCTTGAAGCTGCCGTACTTGATCAGCAGGCCCAGGCACATGTTGTTCTCGTTGATGGCCGTCGTCAGCGAATCGCCGAGGATGGTCTTGCCGCGGACGCAGACCACCTGGATGCTGGCCCCGTTGCCGATGTCGATGGTCTGCTTGGCGCCGACCGATCCGATCACCCGCTTGCCCCACCAGCCCCGGGCCGTCAGCGAGTTCTTGTAGGCCAGGAAATCGGTGTCGGTGGTGTCCAGCGGGCCGCGGTCGTAGGCGTTGCCGTTGAGCGAATCGAGGTGGCGCACCACGACGTCGATGTAGCCGGCATGGTCGTGGTCCCAGTGGGTCAGGAACAGGTCGTCGAGGTAGGGCGTGTTGGCCGCGCCCAGGCTGTCCTTGATGAAATTCGATATCCGCAGGCTGTCCTGGGCGTTGTGCTGTGATCCGGTGACCTTGTGGCTGTAGCAGTCGATCATCACCCGCTTGCCCGTCGGCGACCGGATGATGGTGCAGTTGGCCTGGCCGACATCCAGGCAGGTGATGGACATCGGCGGCGCCGTGGGGTCGATGGCGGTGGTGAACGTGAAGGGGTTCGGCGTCCGGCCGGCGGCCAGGTCGCGGTTCTCGTCCGAGTCGCGGGCCGCGGTGACGGTGAAGGTGTAGGCGGTGTAGTACTTGAAATTGGCGTGCGACAGCGTCACCGTGTCGCCGCCGGCGTTCCAGGCCGCGGACCAGCCGCCGGGGTCGGGCGCGCAGGCGTAGGCCAGCGAGGCCGGCCGCATCCGCTCGGAGAAGGCGATCTGGACGGCCGCGCCGACGGCGACGTTGGCGGCGGTGTCGGCCGGCACGGTGGCGATGATCCGCGGGATGTCGGTGCCGGCGAACGGCGTCAGCGTGAGGTCGTCGACCGCCAGCCCGTCGTCGGATCCGCTGGCGTTGGCATCGGTCCAGCGGATCCGGAAACTGGCGCCGTTGGCGATGTTCAGGCCCGCGATGCTGGCCCACCGCACGTCGCGCCAGAAGGCCGCGTTGCCGTTGCGCGCCCCCACCGCGCCCGAGGTATCCTTGGTGGCGAAGTTCAGCGCCGGCACCGGGGTCCAGACGCCGGGCGCGGTCGAGAGCTCGAACTCCAGCGTGTCGTAGCGGCTCCTGGTCCCCAGCCGCCATTCCTCGCCGGCATAAGCGATGTCGAGCGCGGGGATGATGCCGCCGGTATTGTTGACGAACGCCGCGCTGACCGTGGGCAGCAGGCTGGAGCTCTGCAGCCCACCCAGGGCGCGGTCGGTGCTGTCGGTGCGTCCGTAGCTGTAGCTGTTGCCCGCGGTGGCCGAGCCGTCGTCGGCCGCGTAGCGGTGGTTGGCGTTGGCGCCCTCCTCGCGGACGTTCCAGCCGGTGGGCAGCGCCTGGCTGACGGTGTCCAGGGCGTTGAACCCCTGCGTGTAGGGGCTGCCCAGCGCCGTCAGCGATATGACGCCCGTGGCGGACGCCGTCATCTGGCTGCCGGTGGCCGGCGCCGCGCTCAGGTAATTCTCGGCGCTGTCCGGCCCGTTGTACTCGAACACGGCGTAATCGTACATGGTGATGCCGTAGAGGTTCCGCACCCGCACCGCGCTGCCGGCGCCCCGGTAGACCGCGTAATTGGCCGCCCCGAGCGCGGCGCCCCGCCCGAAGCTGTCGTTGGCCGCGTAGTAGGTGCCGTCGACCGGGGCGCTGTCGACCGCGGCCTCGCACTTGGCCAACACGATGCAGGCCGCGCCGTCGCCCCTGGTCCAGCTCAGGTTCATGGAGTCGGCGGTCACCGCGCTGAAGGCCAGCCCGCTGGCTTGGACCGTGGGCGCGGCGGGGATGCCCTTGCCGGTCACCGCCTGGTTCTGCGTGGCGGCGCCGGGGCTGGTGTGGGCGATGTTGCCGGCCTTGCGGCCCGGGGTGATCGGCTTGAACACGACGTAGACCGTCGTGGCCGGGACCGAGCCGCCGGACTGCACCAGCACCACCGAGTCGCCGTAGCCCGACCCCGAGGTCAGCGACACCTTGAAGGAATCGGCCGCGGGCACCCGGACCGTGATGTTGCCCGTCAGGTTGTTGCCGGAGACCTGGTAGCTCTGCTGGCCGGACATCGCGCCGACCAGCAGCGTGCCGAAGTTGGCCAGGCCGCCGGTGATGGTGATCACCGGCGTGGTGCTGCCGCTGCCAAACACCCTGACGTACTTGGTGGTGGCGCCGCCGCTGCGGTTGGCGAGGCTGTCGGCCAGCGCGCCCACTGCTGACGGCATGAACGCCGCGTAGACCGTGTCGTAGGCCGCGCCGCCGGATTGCGCCACGATCACCGAGTCCTGGTAGCCGCCGCCGCTGGCCAGGGTCAGCTTGAGGTCGGCGCGCGGGGACTTGGCGACGATGTCCTGGGACAGGTTCGAGCCGGTGAGCACGTAGCTGCGCTCGACCGTGTCGCCCACGGCCACGGTGCCGAAGTTGAGAGAATCGGGGTTGGCGCCGATGGTGGGGCCGGCGATCGGCGTCAGCGAGAAATCGTCGACCGCCAAGCCGTCGTCCGCCCCGCTGGCGTTGGCGTCGGTCCACCGCACCCAGAAGGTGGCGCCATTGGCGATGCTCAGGCCGCCGATGGTATAGCTCAGCGCGTTGCGGTAGGCGGCGCCGTTGCCGTTCTTGGCGCCGGTGCCGAAGGTGTCGGAGGGCGAGATGAAATCCAGGTTGTGGTACGAGGTCCACGCGCCGCTGGCCAGGCTGGCGGCGTCCAGGCTGAGCTCGAACTTGATGGAATCGCGCCGCGTCACCGCGCCGCAGCGCCACTCCTCGCCGCTGTAGGCGATGGTCAGCGAGGTGATGGTCTGCCCGGTATTGTTGATGAAACAGGCCCCGTTGCGCGGCGTCAGCGAACCGCTCAGCAGCCCGCCCAAGGCCCGCTCGCTGCTGCCGCTGGCGCCGTAGCTGTAGGTGTTCCCCGTGGTCGAGCTGCCTGTATTGGCGTTGTAATAGGCATTGGCGTTGGTGCCGGTCTCGTTCAGGTACCAGCCGTTGGGCAGCACGGTCGACGAGTCGGTGTAGTTCAGCGTGTTGAAATCCTGCGTGTACGCCGATCCGATGGTCGTCAGGCTGATCTGCTGTGCCCCGATGAGAACGGGACACAACAAGCATAACCAAAGCGTTGCAACTGGGAAAGCTGTTTTCATTATATTTTGCCTTTCATAAGCTTACTGTTATCAATAGTATGCAGCATTTCCTATGCCATTATGGAACGAAAATATCAAATGTAAGTGCATGCATTTTAATACGTTATTGTTTGATGAATTATCAGATCAATGGGATTCCCTCATTATTATATAATATTGTAACAGCTTTGCGTTATAATATTATAACTTATTGTTTATCATCATATTAGCGATATGCAATTGTTACATCAGAAAACGTTGTTTTGCACATTTTGCAACAGGCCGATGAAAGAAAAAGCCCCCTCAAGGTGAGGGGGCTTGAGCATTGGCCAGTTATTTCCGTTTGCCTGATTTCTTTGCGGTCTTTTTCTTTGCTGGCCTGGTTGCCGGCTTCGCTTTCTTCGCCTTGCCGGATGCGCCCTTGGCTTTCTGCTGGTCCTTGATCGCGGCCTGGGCGGCCGCCAACCGGGCGATCGGCACGCGGAACGGCGAGCAGGACACGTAGTTCATCCCCACCCGGTGGCAGAACTCGACCGATGAGGGCTCGCCGCCGTGCTCGCCGCAGATCCCGACCTTGAGGTGCGGCCGGGTGGCGCGGCCCCGCTTGATACCAATGTCGATCAGCTCGCCGATGCCCTCCTGGTCCAGGATCTGGAACGGGTCGGCCGGCAGCACCTTCTTCTCGATGTAATCCGGCACGAAGCCGCCGATATCGTCGCGCGAAAAGCCGAAGCCCATCTGGGTCAGGTCGTTGGTGCCGTAGCTGAAGAATTCCGCGGTCTGGGCGATCTTGCCCGCGGTCAGCGCGGCGCGCGGGATCTCGATCATGGTGCCGTACATGAAGTCGATCTTCTTGACCCCGTGCTTGGCGCAGACCTCCTTGTAGATCGCGTCCACGATGGCCTTCTGGTCGTCCAGCTCGGCCTTGATCCCCACCACCGGCACCATGATCTCGGGCATGATCTTCTTGCCGTCCTTGATCAGCTCCACCGTCGACTCCAGGATGGCCCGCACCTGCATCTCGGTGATCTCGGGGTAGGTGATGCCCAGCCGCACGCCGCGGTGGCCCATCATCGGGTTGGACTCGTGCAGGCCCTCGGCCCTTTTATTGAGGTCGTCCAGCGAGATCCCCAGCGACTTGGCTAGCTTGGCGCGCTCGTCCTCGCGGTGCGGCACGAACTCGTGCAGCGGCGGGTCCAGCAGCCGGATGGTCACCGGCAGGCCGTCCATCACCGCCAGCGTGGCCTTGATGTCCTTCTTGACGAAGGGATAGAGCTCGTCCAGCGCGGCACGGCGCTCGGCCTGGTCCTTGGAGACGATCATCTTGCGCAGCCGGAACAGCGGCTCCTCGGAGTTCTTGCCGTAGAACATGTGCTCGGTGCGGAACAGGCCGATGCCCTCGGCGCCGAAGCCGCGCGCCTTGGCCGCGTCGTCCGGCGTGTCGGCGTTGGTGCGGACCTTCAGCACCCGGTGCTGGTCGACGTACGTCATGAACTCGACGAAGCGCGGGTTCTCGGTGGCGTCCATCATCGCCAGCTGGCCGGCGAAGACGTAGCCCCGGGTGCCGTTCAATGTGACGAAGTCGCCCTCCTTGAACGTCCGATCGCCGACCTTCATCGTCTTGGCGTGGACGTCGACGTGGATGGCGCTGCAGCCCACGATGCAGCACTTGCCCCAGCCGCGGGCCACCAGCGCGGCGTGCGAGGTCATGCCGCCGCGCGCCGTCAGGATGCCGGCCGCGGCCCGCATCCCCTCGACGTCCTCGGGGTTGGTCTCCTCCCGCACCAGGATCACTTTCTTGCCCTGCTTCAGCCATTCCACCGCGTCGCTGGCGGTGAAGACGATCTGCCCGAAGGCGCCGCCCGGGCCGGCCGGCAGGCCCTTGGCCAGCGGCTGCGCCGCTTTTTCCGCCGCCGGGTCGACGATCGGGTGCAGCAGCTCGTCCAGCTGGGCCGGCGTGACGCGCATCACGGCCTCGGCCCTGCCGATCAGCTTTTCGGCGACCATGTCCATCGCCATGTTGAGGGCCGCGGTGCCGGTGCGCTTGCCGACGCGGCACTGCAGCATCCACAGCCGCCCTTCCTGGATGGTGAACTCGATGTCCTGCATGTCGCGGTAGTGCTTTTCCAGCTTGAGCCTGATGCCATCGAGTTCCTGATAGACGGCCGGCATGGCTGTTTCCAATGACGGCAGGTGCTTGTTCTGCTCGCCCTTGGTCGACTCGTTGAGCGGGTTGGGCGTGCGGATGCCGGCCACCACGTCCTCGCCCTGGGCGTTGACCAGCCACTCGCCGTAGAAATGGTTGTCGCCGTTGGCCGGGTTGCGAGAGAAGGCCACGCCGGTGGCCGAGCTGTCGCCCATGTTGCCGAACACCATGGCCTGGACGTTGACCGCCGTGCCCCACTCGTCGGGGATGCCCTCGATGCGGCGGTAGGAGATGGCCCGCCGTCCGTTCCAGCTGGCGAACACCGCGCCGATGCCGCCCCACAACTGCTCCTTGGCGTCGTCCGGGAACTCCGTTCCCAGCACGTCCTTGACCTTGGCCTTGAAGCGGTCGCACAGCGCCCTGAGGTCGGCCTCGGGGATGTCGGCGTCGGTCTGGTAGCCCTTCTGCTTCTTGACCTCGCCCAGCATGTCGTCCAGCTGCTTGCGGATGCCCCTGCCCTCGGCCGGCTCGATGCCCGCGGCCTTCTCCATCACCACGTCGGAGTACATCATGATCAGCCGGCGGTAGGCGTCGTAGACGAAGCGGCCGTTGCCGGTCTTGGCGATCATGCCGGGGATGGTCCGGGAGCACAGCCCGACGTTGAGCACGGTCTCCATCATCCCGGGCATCGACTTGCGGGCGCCGGAGCGCACCGACAGCAGCAGCGGGTTGCTGGCGTCGCCGAACGGCATGCCCATGATCCTCTCGACCCGGGCCAGCGCGGCCTCGACCTGCTTCCTCAGCTCGGGCGGGTATTTCCTGTTGTTCTTGTAGTAGACGGTGCACATCTCGGTGGTGATGGTGAACCCGGCCGGCACC
>DATJQG010000347.1:0-2981 GCA_035506015.1 Candidatus Edwardsiibacteriota bacterium | reverse complement strand
CCGCCGTCAAGATCACCGTATCCCGGGGCAGCGCTTTGGCGAATTCCGTGAAATACTCGCGCGTCTTGTGGCGCCCGTCGCAGCCGGCCATCACCACGAACCGCTTGATGGCGCCGCTCTTGACCGCGGCGATCACCTTGTCCGCCAGGGCCAGCACTTGGTTGCGCGCGAAGCCGATGGTCAGCGCGCCTTCGCCGATGTTGTCCGGTGCCTTGCATTGCTTGGCCCTGGCGATCACGGCGGAAAAGTCCTTCTGCTGGCCCGGCGCGCGGTCGGCGATGTGCGCCACGCCCGGGAAGCCCACCACTCCGGTGGTGAACAGCCGGTCCTTGTAGGAATCCTTGGGCGGCACCAGGCAGTTCGAGGTCATCAGCACGGCGCCGTTGAATTTCTCGAACTCCTCGGGCTGGTGCCACCACGACGTGCCGTAGTTGCCGCGGAAGTTGGGATATTGCTTGAAGAACGGGTAAGCATGGGCCGGCAGCATCTCGCCGTGCGTGTAGATGTCGACCGCGGTCCCCTTGGTCTGCTCCAGGATATCCTGGAGGTCGGCCAGGTCGTGCCCGGACAGCAGGATGCCGGGATTGGCCCCCGGCCCGAGCATGACGTTGGTGATCTCGGGGTGGCCGAATTTCTCGGTGTTGGCGCGGTCCAGCAGCGCCATCACCTTGACGCCGGCATGGCCGACCTGGAACACCCAGTCGGTCAGCTGGTCGGCGCTCAGCTTGTCGTCGAGCGTTGACGCCAGGGCCTTTTGGATGAACAGGACGATGCCGTCATCGACGTAGCCCAGCGCCGCGGCGTGGTGCACGTAGGCCGCGATGCCCTTCAGCCCGTAGATCACCAGATAGCGCAGGGTGCGCACGTCCTCATCCTTGTAGGAGAGCACGCCAACGTCATACCCCTTCCTGGCAAGCTCCTCGATCGTCCCATTGCCGTCCCAGGTCACCGCGTCCGGCAGGCCCGCGCCCAGCTTGCCGCCCAGCTTGGCCTTGATCTCCTCCCGCAGCGCCACCGCCCGCTCGATTTTTTCCGTGAAGTAGCCGGGGTCGAAGTTGACGTTGGTCAGCGTGGCGAACAGCACGTCGTTGACCAGCATCCCGGCGTCCTTGCGGTAGACGCCGACGCCGTGCGCGACGTTGTTGACGTAGGCCAGCCCCTTCAGGGCGTGGATCGCCGCGTCCTGCAGGTTGGCGACCTGGTCGCTCTTGCCGCAGACGCCGCGCTGCCCGGCGCAGCCCTTGTTGCCCGCGGTCTCCTGGCATTGGTAACAGAACATCGACATCGGAAGTCTCCTTGTAACGTTACGAACGGATCATTGTCAGCATCATCTTGAATTTCGTCAGCGCCTTCAGGGCGTGGGGATGGTCCTCCGGCATCACCATCATCTGGCCGGCCCTGAGGCGGTAGGGTTTGCCGTCGATCCTGATCTCGACGGCCCCCTCCAGCACCTGCACCAGCGCGTCGAACGGCGCGGTGTGCTCGGACAGCCCCTGGCCATGGTCGAAGGCGAAGACGGTGACCGTGCCGTTCTTCTGGCGGACGATCTCGCGGCTGACGACGTTGTCCTTCTGGTAGGCGACGGTCTTATTGATGGTCTCGATTAGAGGGTTTACGGCAGCATGTGATTTGGCTACAGCTTTCTTGGCCGCGCATTTGGGGCATCCCTTCATCTCTATTCCCTCCGGAGATCTATGTTTCTCTGCGTCTCTGTGTCTTTGTGGTATGGTCAATCCACCGGCTCGAAGTTGGACTTGTCCACCTGGCAGAGCGGGCAGACCCAGTCATCGGGCAGGGATTCGAACGGCGTGCCGGGCTTGATCCCCGAGTCGGGGTCGCCCTTGGCCGGGTCGTAGACGTAGTCGCACACCGTGCAGCGGTATTTCTTCATGGTTCGCTCCTTTCTGTTTGATGATGGCTGGATTATTTTCTTTCGCCGTTGACGCCGATCACCTCGACGGTGATCGGCATTTTCTTGCCGGAATCGTGCAGCGCCTGGCGCACCAGCTTGACCAGCCCTTGGCAGCACGGCACTTCCATCACCGCCACGGTGACCGACCTGATGTCGTTCTGCGTGAAGATCGCGGTCAGTTTTTCCAGATACGGTTCGGTGCGGTCCAGCTTGGGGCAGGCGATGACCAGCGCCTTGCCCGCCAGCAGCGCGGGATGGAAGCCCGCGTAGGCGAATGGCACGCAGGACGCGGCGATCAGCAGGTCGGCGCCCTGGAAGAACGGCGCGGCGGCCGGCACCAGGTGCAGCTGGACCGGCCAATGCGTCAGTTGGGATGCGCCGGTCGCGCCTCCGGGCGCGGGCGGCGCCGCCCGCCGCTGCGCGATGCGCTCGCCGGGGCAGGCGTGAGGCTTCGCCTCCTGCCTGTGGGCCGCCGCGGCCGGGGCATCGGCCGCCGCCTGGTCGAAGGCCGGCGCGTCGCGCTCCACGATCCGGATGGCGTCCTGCGGGCATTGGCCCAGGCAGGCGCCCAGCCCGTCGCAGGCCGCGTCGCTGGCCAGCACCGCCTTGCCGCCGACGATCCGCAGCGCGCCCTCGGCGCAGCCGGGGATGCACTGGCCGCAGCCGTTGCACCGGTCGCGGTCGATCTCGACGATCTGGCGCCTCATTTTTTGGTCTGCCGCGCCAGGGTGGCCAGGGTGGCGCCATTGAGGCCGCGGTCCAAATCCTTCTGCAGCCGGCCCAGCACCGGGAACAGCGGGCACAGCAGGTGGGTGCAGCGGCCCCGCACCATGCACTCGCTGACCACCGGCGCGCCGTCCACGGCCGCGAACACGTCGCGCACGCGGACGGCGTGGGCCGGCCTGGCCAGCGCCAGCCCGCCGCCCCGGCCGCGCCGGGCCCGCACCAGCTTGGCCCGCACCAGCCGCTGGCAGATCTTGGACATGAACGCCGGGGACGTCCGCAGCTCGGCCGCCAGCATCGCCGCCGAGGATCCCGCCTCCCCCCGCTGGGCCAGGCGGATCATGGC
>DATJQG010000346.1:0-5600 GCA_035506015.1 Candidatus Edwardsiibacteriota bacterium | reverse complement strand
GATGCCGTCCCGCCTGCTGCGATCCCATGTCAATCTTTTTCACTATTTGCCCCGCCGTATTGTATATTTTAATACTGGCTGGGCCGCTTGCGGGCAATTGATATCTAATGACTGTGCTTTGACTAAAAGGATTTGGTTTGTTTTGCGCTAATTGTAATTTGCTATCCGCTATTGGGTATGTCGGTTTTCCTGTCACGCCTGTTGCGGTGTTATATTTAATGATCAAATAATCGGCTGTCGAGCCATTGGCAGTATAGCCAATGATATAAAGGTCACCCGATCTATCAGCTGAGCAGCTTCTAGCCCAGTCACCAGAATGGACTTGGTTGATATACGGACAGGTCCATACTGTATCACCAGTTACTGCATTATATTTAATTGTTAAAATATAATAGTAATTGTATAGATCATTGCAACATGTACCGGACACATACAGATTTCCAAAATGATCAACTATACAAGTGTTCGCATCATCTAGATAGTTAAATGGGCTTTTATATCGACGTGTCCAGATGGTATCACCTGTTGTAGCATTGTATTTGATTGTTAGATAATTATCAGAAGCTGAACTATCTCGAGAATATCCTGTGACATATAAATTACCCGCATCGTCAACCGAACAACTTCTTGCTTCATCATAACCATTCGCAGGCCCATTAAACCTGCGTGTCCATACAGTATCACCATTGGATGCATTGTATTTAATTGTCAAATAATCATCGTTAACACCGTTGTATGAGTATCCCGTCACGTACAAACCACCGATTGTATCAACGCTGCAGCTTTGTGTACAATCATAGCCATTATAGGGACTATCATAGATGCGAACCCATAATGTATCGCCCGTATCTGCGTTATATTTAATAGTTAAAAAGTCTGCACTATTATATAAACCAACCACAAAAAGGTTCCCCAGCCTATCCACAATACATCCCACCGCGCTACATGATTTGAAAGTATATCTAAACCTTCGAACCCATACAGTATCGCCATTGGTCTTATTATATTTAATGGTTTGGGAACTAGTGTATGACCCATCATAGTATGATCCAGTTACATATAAAAACCCGGCGTTGTCTATCGTGCAACCGAAAGCCTGGTCACCTCTATTTGCGGGTCCGTTGAAGGACCGTGTCCATATCGTATCACCCGTTGATCCATTATATTTAATGATTAGAAATTTATCGGGTGAATTGTATATTGTGCCGACGATATAAATATCCCCGACGCTGTCAACTGCAGAGGCAAACGCACAATCATTTCGATTTGATGGATCATTATACCGACGAGTCCAGATAGTGTCTGGTGGTTGGCTAAGAAGAATCTTAGGAAACAACACCAGTGCTGAAGCAATTAAGATCCACACCCCTTGTTTTGGCATCGTTGCTGCTCCAATAGTAACGCAATACTGATTATTCGCCTCATTGCGCGGCCGCGGGCTGCGCCTGCGCTAATGCCTGGCCGGCCTGCTCGCGCAGCTGCTGCAGCAGGGCCGGGACGTCGATCAGGAACAGCAGCGAGCCGGCCAGCATCGCGCCCTGCGTGAGGTAGGGCCGGCCGCTGGTCAGCACCGGGCTCAGCGCGAACAGGTCGCCCGGCGGCAGGGACACGGTGTCGCCGATGTCGTCGGCCAGCAGCGCGGCCCGCTGCTCGCCGGCGCCGACGACCACCGCGGCCGGGCGGGGCGCCGCCTGGTCGGACCCGGCCAGCAGCCGCAGGCCGATCACCGGCAGGGTGCTGCCCTGCCAGATCAGCACGCCGTCCAGCGGCGGCTCCAGCCCGGGCAGCGGCAGCAGCTGCGGCCGGTAGATGATCTCCTGCGCCCAGCGCAGGTGCACGGCGAAGCGCTCGCCCAGGCACGAGCACAGGATCCAGCGGTCGTCGCCCGGCACGGCCTAGCCCTCCTCGCTGCGTACGATCTCGATCTGCTCGGCCGCCTTCTTGGCCCACCAGTTGTGGGGCGACAGCTTGATGCACTTGTCCCACTCGCGCACGGCGGCGCCGGACATCTTCTTGGCGGCGTAGGCCAGGCCCAAATGATAGTAGGCCTCGATCAGGTTGGGGCCCAGCACCGTGGCCTTGGAGAAGAAGAAGATGGCGTCCTCCAGCATCTGCCGCTCCAGGTAGACCAGGCCCATGTAGTAATGGGCGTAGAGCTTGGCGGTGCGGTCCTTGCCCGACTTGATCACCCGCGACAGGTGCTCGATGGCCTCGCCGTAGATGCCCTTCTTCAGGCAGACGAAGCCCAGGTTGTTGCGCACCGCGTCGTTGTTGGGCTCGGTCTGCAGCACCCGCAGGCAGACCTCCAGCGCCTCGTCGTACAGCCCCTGGTAGCTGTAGGCCCATCCCAGCAGCTCCATGGCCTTGGTGTCGGTGGGGTTCAGCTTGACCGCGCGGGTCAGCGACTCGATGGCCTGCTCGAACTGGCCGGAGCAGATCTGGTTCCAGCCCTCGGCCACCATGGTGGAGCTGCCCAGGCTGTCGATCCGCATGGTCTCGACGAACGAGCGGATCATCACCTTGGACTCGTCCTCGGTCACGGCCACCGACTTGTACTGGTCGATCAGCACCTTGACCGAGTCCTGCATCGCCGCCAGTTGCTTCACCGCCACGGCGATCTCCTTGTACAGCTCGCGGATGTCCTGCTCGATGGCGGCGGCCTCGGTCTTGGCGCCGGCGCCGGCGATCCGCGCCTGCAGCGCCGCGATCCGCGCGGTGAAATCCTTGATGATGCTCTCCAGCTGGCTCATGGTCTCCGCTGCGATGGTATGCTGCGGCTATGCAATCCGGGGCAGGGTGAAATAAAGCAATGCGGTCCGGGATGACGATGAAATCGCGATCCGATGGCGCGCTCCTGGTGCCCTATTCGCAGGCCTTGATGATGGCCTCGGGGATCCGGTCCAGCGGCAGCACCTGCTCCACGGCGCCCGCCTCGATGGCCGACTTGGGCATGCCGTACACCACGCAGGTGGATTTGTCCTCGGCGATGGTGCGGCCGCCGCGCTGCCGGATCTCCAGCATGCCCTGGGCGCCGTCGTGGCCCATGCCGGTGAGGATCACCCCCACCAGCGGCTGCGCGGCGCGGGCCGCCACCGACTGCATCATGATGTCCACCGAGGGCCGCACCCCGAACTTGGTGGGGTTCTGGTTGAGGCTGACGCGCTGGCCCGAGGCGTCCAGCTCCAGGTGGTAGCCGGCCGGCGCCAGCAGCGCCTGGCCCTGGCGGACGGGGTCGCCGTGCTCCGCCTCCTTGACCGTGATCTTGGAGCGGGCGTTGAGCCGCTCGGCCAGCGACCGCGTGAAGCCCAGCGGCATGTGCTGCACCAGCAGGTAGGCGGCGCCCAGCTCGGCCGGCAGGCTGGGCAGGACGTCGGACAGCGCGCGGGTGCCGCCGGTCGACGAGCCGATGGCCACCAGCGTCACCGCGCGGCCGGGGACGTGGGGCGACGCCAGCGGCTGCGGCGCCAGCCGCTGGCCGCCGCTGCGCAGCTTGGCGAGGTCGACCCCGGCGGCCACCTTGATCTTGCCGACCAGGTCGGCCCGCACCCGGTCGATGTCCAGCGAGATCGAGCCCGAGGGCTTGGTGATGAAGTCCACCGCGCCCAGCTCCAGCGCCAGCAGCGTGGCCTCGGCGCCCTCCTTGGCGTGGGCCGACAGCATCACCGTGGCGGTGGGCGCGTCCGCCATGTAGCGGGCCAGGGCCTGCAGCCCGTCCATCACCGGCATCTCGATGTCCAGCGTCACCACGTCGGGCCGCAACGCGCGGATCTGGTCCAGCGCCTCCTGCCCGTTGCGGGCGGTGCCGGCCAGCTGCAACGACGGGTCCTGCTCGATGATCTCGCCGATCATCTTGCGCATCAGGGCCGAGTCGTCGACCACCAGGACGCTGATTCTGCGCGGCGTTTCGATCATGCGGTGCGGATACGGTTGCGGTTCGGGGATCGGGCGCGCGTCAGCGCTTGGCCGGCGCGGCCGGCTCCTCGCGGATCGCCGCCTTGAGCTGCCCGGCCCGGATGAACAGGTCGTCCATCCTGACCTTGCCCTTGGCCTGCTTGATGGCGCACAGCACCGGGTTGGTGGGCTGCACCTTCTGCGCCTCCGCCAGGTTGACGTTGAACAGCTCGATCATCTGCGGCTCGGCGAACGACTGCGGGATCTGCAGCGCCACCCGCTCGATGTCGGCGTAGTACTGCGAGACGGTGTTGAACGACATGGCATCCCCACACTTTGCAATTTACGATTTACAACGCGCAATGAGCAATTTACAGTTCGCGCAGGCCCGCCTTGAACGAATGCACCAGCACGGTCCCGGACGACAGGATGAACTCCACCGAGCGGCCGTAATCGCCGCCGGTGTCCTCCTTGACCAGCGGGATGCCCAGCTCCTGCAGCACCAGCTTGGTCTCGGCCACGTTGCGCGACCCGATGTTGGTGCCCTGGTTGCGGCTCTTCAGCAGCGTGCCGAACATGTTGGCGCCGCCGGCGATCTTGGCCGTGATCCGCGGCCGGGCGCAGCCCAGGGCCGCCATCTCCTTCAGCATCACCGGGATCGCGGTGCGCGGGAACTTGGCCAGCACGTTCTGGTCCTTGGCCAGCTCCGGGCTGGGCAGCATGACGTGGGCCAGGCCGCCGGCCTTGACGGCCGGGTCGTAGAGCACGATGGCCAGGCACGACCCCAGGCCGTGGGTGGTGATGATGTTGGGTTCGGCGGCGACCCGGAGGTCGGCGATCTTGACGACCAGCTCGTTAGACACCGTTGCCTGCCTGCGTTGCGTGCAGCCGGTAGATCCGCTCCTTGATCTCGAAGTTGGCGAACCGCGCCTTGGACTGCCCCAGCAGCGTCTCCACCTTGCCCAGCACCAGGAACCCGCCCTGCCGCATGCTGGCGACGAAGTGGTCGAACACCACCTGCTGGGCATCGCGCGAGAAGTAGATCAGGGCGTTGCGGCAGCAGACCAGGTCGACCCCGCGGAACGGCGCCGGCTCCATCAGCTCGGCCCGCTGGAACTGCACCATCGCCTGGATCGCCGGGTCGATGCGGAAGCTCTCGCCCTCGGGCGTGAAGTACTTGCCCCATAGGTCGGCCGGGATCTCGTGGAAGCTGGTGTGCGTGTACAGGCCGGCCTGGGCCTTGCGCAGGCTCTCGGCGTCGATGTCGGTGGCGACGACCCGGGCCGTCAGCTTCGTGGGATGCCGCAGGCAGTATTCCTGCCACAGGATCGCCAGCGAGTAGGGCTCCTCGCCCGACGAGCACCCGGCGCTCCAGAACAGCAGGCCGCCCGCGCCGGCCTCGGCCGCCAGCACCGGGAACACCTTCTCCTGGACGGCGGCGTAGGTCTCGGGGTTGCGGTAGAAGCTGGTGACGTTGATGGTCAGCGCGTCCCACAGCTTGGCGTACTCCGCCTGGTCCTGCCGCAGCACGTCCAGGTACTCGAGGTAGGTCGCCGCCTTGCGGGCCCGCAGCCGCACCGCCAGGCGCCGCTTCAGCGGCCGCTCCTTGTACTGCCGGATGTCGAAGCCGGTGTCCGCCAGGATGCGGTCGGCCAGCGCCAGCAGCTGCGGGTCGCTGATGGTCTCGTGCGGGCTCATGACTTCTCGGC
>DATJQG010000345.1:0-4065 GCA_035506015.1 Candidatus Edwardsiibacteriota bacterium | reverse complement strand
ACGTCGCCAACATGGGCGGCGGCCGCGTCAACCATCAGACCGGGCTCGCCAGCGCCGTCGTCGACAACCTGAGCTTGTGCCCCGCGGGCGCCGAGACCATCGAGAACGGGCCGGCCTCGGGCGCCTCGGCCATCAAGCAGGGCTACATGGCCGTGGCCTCCGGCATGTACGACACCGTGATGGTGATCGGCGCCGAGCGGATGCGCGAGGTCAACAACCTGGAGGCCACCGATTTCGTGGCCACGCTGTCGCACCCCATGGCCGAGTACATCTACGGCGTGACGCTGCCGTCCCTGGCCGGGATGTTCGCCCGGCTGTACATGGCAAAGTACGGCGTGACCTCGCGGCACCTGGCGATGGTGGCCGTCAAGAACCACAAGCACGCCATGGACAATTTCTTCGCCCACCTGCACGAGGAGATAACGCTGGAGGGCATCCTGGACTCGCCCGACGCCTCGACCAACAACCCGGTCGTGGCCGATCCGCTGCGGTTCTACGACATGTGCCCGGTGTCGGACGGCGCGGCCTGCCTGATCCTCAGTACGGCCGAGATCGCCAAGAAGACCGGCAAGCCGATGGTCCGCCTGGCCGGCGTGGGCCAGGCCACCGACACCCACGCGGTGCACGACCGGCCCGACCCGACGCAGCTCACGGCCGTCAAGCTGGCGGCCAAGCAGTCGATGGCCATGGCCGGCGTCAAGCCCGCGGACGTCAGCGTGGCCGAGCTGCACGACGCCTTCACCATCCTGGAGATCGCCGAGAGCGAAGAAGCGGGCTTTTTCGAGCGGGGCCAGGGCCATCTGGCGCTGGCCGAGGGCTACACCAGGCTGGGCGGCAAACTGCCGATCAACCCCTCGGGCGGCCTCAAGGCCAAGGGCCATCCGGTGGGCGCCACCGGCGTGGGCCAGGCCCACGAGATGGTGCTGCAGCTGCGGGGCGAGGCGGCCAAGCGCCAGGTCAAGGGCGCCAAGGTCGGGTTCACCTGCAACTTCGGCGGCTTCGGCAACAACGTCGTCTGTCTCACTTTCATCCGGGAGGGCTGAGCATGGAACGGAACATCTACGGCTATAAATGCAAGCGCTGCGGCCACGTCCAGTACCCCTACCGCACCATCTGCCGCCAGTGCCACGACAACGACCACAACGAGTTCGACATCGTGCCGCTGGCCAAGCAGGGAAAGCTGCTGACCTTCACGCACCTCTACAACCCGCCGGCCGATTTCGAGCTGGTGTTCCTGTCGCTGGGCATCGTGGAGCTGGAGGATGGCAACCGCATCCTGGGACAGATCAGCATCAAGCGGCCCGCCATCGGCATGAAGGTGGTGGGCAAGGTCGAGCAGGTGCGCCAGGATGGATACACGACCAATTACGGCATGGTGTTCTACGAGGCCTAGACCGGTCACGGACCCGGCCACGGCCCCTTCCCCTCCGGGGAATAGGTGCGTGGTCAGATCGATGGGCGACCTGGTCCGCCCCGGCAGCTACCGGCTGCACTCGCGCTTTTCCCACGCGATCAACTTCATCGACGGGAACGCGCTGATCGCGGTGGTCGACGGCTCGGTGGGCGCGGGGCCGGTCAACATCGTGGCCGCCGACCTGGCGGAGTGGGAGTTCGTGGACCTGGAGATCGGCAACGGCGGCATCCGCGCGGCCGGGCAGGAGCTGCCGCTGCGGGACGCGCCGATCTACGATTCATCGCTGCGGGTGCCCGATGCCGTCGACCCCTTCCTGCTCAAGGCGAACCTGGCGACGCTGCGCAACCACCTCACCAGGACGGCCACCGCCGACAGCCTGGCGTTCCTGCTGGGCGAGAACCCGGTCGCGCCGCTGACCCGCGATTTCGACAATGCGCTGCGGCTGCGGTATGTCGAGGCCGCCGAGCTGGTCAAGCAGGGCCGGACGGGCGAGGCGGTGGCGCGGGTCAAGGGACTGGGGCGCGGCCTGACGCCCAGCGGCGACGACTTCGTCGCCGGGCTGCTGTTCGCGCTGCACCTGCGGGGACGGATGTTCGGGGAGCCCGTCCGGCAGCAGGTCGAGGGCATCCTGGTCGCGGCGCAAAGCGGCAATCCCTTTTCGCGGGCCCTGCTGGACTGCGCGGCGCAGGGGCGGGCGTTCGAGCGGCTGAAGCACCTGGTCGCGTCGCTGTTCGCGGCCGACACGGGGCTGATCGAGGCCTGCGCCAAGCGGCTGGCGGCGGTCGGCGCGACCTCGGGCGCGGACATCGCGACGGGGCTGGTCTTCGGGCTGGCGCAGCGCGGGGCGAAGCACGGACGGACCTGAGCGGCCACAACGGAGCGGAACGATGATCATCAAAGGCCTGATCAAAAAGGGCGAGTACTACGACTCGGTGACGCTGATGCTGGCGGCCAAGCGGCTCAACGCCCTGCCCGGCGTGGCCGACTCGGCCATCGTGATGGGCACGGCCGAGAACCGCGCCATCCTCGGGGCCTCGGGCCTGCTGCTGGACCAGTTCAAGGCCAGCATCGATTCGGACCTGCTGGTCGCGGTCAAGGCCGCGGACGAAAAGGCCGCGGAAGCCGCCATCGCCGGGGTGAACGACGCGCTGAAGTCGCTGCGCCAGCAATCGGGGAAGGGCAACGAGGCGTTACCCCGCAGCATCGAGGAGGCGGCGCAGCTGATGCCCGGCGCCAACCTGGCCATGATCTCGGTGGCCGGCCGCTACGCCGGCGAGGTGGCCATGAACGCGCTACGGCGAAGCCTTCACGTGATGCTGTTTTCGGACAACGTGCCGCTGCAGACCGAGATCGCGCTCAAGTCGTACGCCGCGGAACGCGGCCTGCTGGTGATGGGCCCGGATTGCGGCACCGCCATCATCAACGGCGCGCCGCTGGCCTTCGCCAACCGCGTCCGGCGCGGCGGCATCGGCGTGGTGGCGGCGGCGGGCACCGGCCTGCAGGAGGTCGCCTGCCTGATCGCGAACGCCGGGGCGGGCATCTCGCAGGCCATCGGCACCGGCGGCCGCGACGTCAAGCGCGAGGTGGGCGGGCTGATGATGCTGCAGGGCATCCGGATGCTGGCCGACGACCCCGCGACCACGGTGATCCTGCTGGTCTCCAAACCGCCGCACCCCGAGGTGCTGGAGAAGATCGGCGCCGCGGTCAAAACCGTGAAGAAGCCCGTGGCGGCGGTATTCCTGGGTGCGGATCCCCAAACGGTCAGTCAATACGGCATCAAGCCAGCGGGGACATTGGACGAGGCGGCACGGATCGCGGTCTCGTTAGCGACGGGAAAAGACGTGGCCACGGCAAATGATGATGATATCTCGGGCATTGCGCGAGCCGAAAAGAAAAAACTGGCCAGAGGTCAAACGTACATCCGCGGGCTCTTCTCCGGCGGCACGTTCTGTTACGAGGCGCAGCTGATCCTGCAGGACATCGTGAAGGACGAGATCCTCTCCAACGCGCCGACCGGAAGATCGAAAAAAATCGAGGACGCCTTGCACAGCGCCAAGCACACCGTGGTCGACCTGGGCGAGGACGAGTTCACGGTGGGCCGGCCGCACCCGATGATCGACTTCTCGCTACGCAACAAGCGGATCGTGCAGGAGGCGCGGGACCCGGAGACGGCGGTCATTCTGCTCGACGTCGTGCTGGGCTATGGCTCGCATCCCGACCCGCTGGGCGAGATCGTGCCCGCGATCGAGGAGGCCCAGCGCATTGCGAAAGAAAACAGACGCAGCCTGCCGGTCGTGGCCTCGGTGACGGGCACGGACCAGGACCCGCAGAACAGGACGAAGGTCGTCAATGGGCTCAAAGCCGCGGGCGTGATCGTAATGGGATCCAATGCCGCGGCCTGCGAGTTGGCAGGCAAAATAGTTGCATAGGTCTTAGATATCGCGTGGAGGTATGATAATGAATATAACATATCCCATTTTCCTACAGGGGAAAGATAAATATTTATATTTGTTTTACACAGATGCGGAAATAAACAAACATATAGAGCATATTGATATTATTGATAAAGAATATACTGCATGGGATAGTCAAGGGTATCCTGTGAATTTGTCTATTCGCGAGGGGAAAATAGAATGTGAAATAATAAGGAA
>DATJQG010000344.1:0-4620 GCA_035506015.1 Candidatus Edwardsiibacteriota bacterium | reverse complement strand
TATGAAGATCGCCGAGGACACCGTGGCCACCATCGAGGCCGAGAAGATCGACCTGGAGAAGACCGTGGCCGAGCTGGAGCGGCTGCTGGCCGAGAGCATCCCCGTCAGCCAGCACTCCGAGGAGATGGAGCGGCTGAAGAGCGAGTACGACGCGGTCAACCGCCGGGCGATGTTCTACCTGCCGATCGCCGAGCTGACGGCGCTGCCGCCGGCCCACCAGAAGATCCTGTCGCCGTTCCTGCCCAAGGACAAGGACGCTTACGGCAACGAGCGGCTGTTCGACCTGGCCACGGTGCTGACGCTGGGCGAGGGCCAGGCCGGGCTGAAGGAGGGGTCGCACGTGCTGGTCAAGTACGCCACGGCCTACAAGATCAGCTATTTCCTGGGCCGGCTGTTCTTCAACGACACCAAGGACTACGTCTGCCTGGGCCAGGGCGTGGACATCACGTCGGGCGTCTACAGCATCAAGTGCGACCACTCGGGCCAGCCGCAGAAGTACGACTACAGCGACGAGGAGCTGCTGCGGTTCCTGGCGCTCAACCCGCTGCAGGTGCAGATCTACCTCGACGCCGTCAAGAACTCCTCGATCCAGACGGTGCAGTTCTGGCTGCACGACCTCAAGGCGGACCAGTCGCTGGAGATCCGCGAGATCGACGAGCTGATGGCCGAGCTGATGCGCCAGAACGCGATGATGATCTCGCACACCCGCACCTACGAGCAGAACGAGACCATCGTCCACGCCCTGGCCGTCGAGACCGGCGGCGCAGCCCAGCGGCCGGCGGCCGACCCGGTGCTGGAGAACATCAAGCGGGCGGTGACCCAGCCCATCAGCCTGCGCTACATCGCCGACGAGCAGGAGATCAAGCGGCGGATCGCGCTGGCCGGCGACAAGCAGCAGCAGGAGATCCTGGTGCGTCAGCTCAAGGGGCTGCAGAAGAAGAAGACCGGCGACATCACCGCCCTGGTGCAGAACCTCAAGCAGCTGCTGACGGACGAGGACATGGTGGGCCGCACCAACGTCAAGCGCAGCAAGTACGGGCCGCAGATCGAGGTGCGCGACAAGCTGGGCGAGGCCGAGGCCGAGCGCATCCGCAGCGACCCGCGGATCCTGGAGGCGCTGCTGGAATAGGGCGGGCCGTTCCGTCAGGAGACCAGGGACGGCAGGAAGGACCGCTGCGGTCCTGGTCAAGCCATCAATACATGATATCCGGGAAAGCGTCAATACTTTTGCGAGGGAGAGCGATGAAGAGAGCCATCATCATGCTGCTGGCGCTGGCGCTGGCCGGCGGCGCGGCCCCGGCCAAGGACAGCAAGCCCGCGGCCCAGAAGAAGCCGGCCGCGGCCGCCGCCCAGGAACCGGCCGCCGCCGGGCTCTACCCCTACCTGCCCGAGGAGATGGGCGGCCAGGTCAACGTCTCCCAGGCCGACTACCTGGCCCTGAAGATGACGGCCTACAACAGCCGCAGCCAGCGCATCGCCACCAAGCTGGTCAGCGTCGCGATGCAGGCCAACGCCCGCGGCGACAGCCTGGTGATCGACGCCTTCGTCGAGCTGACCGAGAAGGAGAAGGCCAATTACCTGGGCGACGGCAAATTCACCTACACTGCCGCCGAGCTGGCGCCGCTGCTGCAGGAGGGCGTGGACTTCATCGACAAGCTGGCCCCGCTCTACTTCGCGGGGCTGGACAAGCGGTTCCTGGTGATCAACCTGTTCATGAAGGGCGCGCTGATCGGCAGCGCCAGCGGCGGGCAGCTCAAGGTGCTGGCCACCGGCAGATGACGCCGGCCCGCGATCGCCGGCCCTGGCGGGTCGAGGCCACGCGCCCCGTCTACCGCAATCCCTGGCTGCGGGTGCACGAGGACGCGGTGCGGCGGCCCGACGGCTCGCTGGGGCGGTACGGCATCGTCGACGTGGGCGACGCCGTGGCGGTGGTGGCACTCTCCGATGACGCGGTCTGCCTGGTGCGGCAGTACCGCCCGTCCTGGAAGCGCGCCGTCTGGGAGGTGCCGTGCGGCGGCATCCACCGCGGCGAGCGGCCGCTGAGCGCCGCCAAACGGGAACTGCGCGAGGAGGCCGGCATCACGGCCCGGTCATGGAAGGGCGCCGGGGTGGTGCGGGCCAACGACCCCGTGGTCAACACGTTCCATGTGTTCCTGGCCCGGGGATTGAAGTTCGGCGAACCGGCGCGCGACCAGTCCGAGGCCGACATGGTGATGCGGATGTGGCGGTTCCCGGAACTGAAGCGCGCCATCGCCCGCGGCGCCATCGATGACGACATGTCGCTGGCCTGCATCTTCAAGTGCCTGATGCTGGCGGATAGCAGACTATAAACGATCCACGAATATACACTAATCAACACGAATTCGTGGGCATTGGTGTCAATTCGTGGATAGCAATAGTATGAAGCCGATCATCTTCCAACTGGTCGTGGCCAAGGGCATCGTCGACACCAACTGCTATGTCTGCGCCTGCCCCGAGACCCGCGTGGCCGCCATCATCGACCCCGGCGCGTTCAACGAGCGCGAGGTCACGGCCATCCTCGACACGCTGGCCGACAACAAGCTGACGGCCACCACCATCCTCAACACCCACGGCCATTTCGACCACGTCGCCGGCGACCTGGCCATCCGGCGGGCCACCGGCGCGCGGCTGCTGATCCACCAGCTGGACGCGCCGCTGCTGGGATCGGACGCGCTCAACGGCGCCGCCATGATGGGGTTCTCCTTCAAGCCGGTGGCGCCGGACGGTTTCCTGGACGAGGGCCTGATCCTGTCCCTCGGCAGGACGACGCTGACCGTGCTGCACACGCCGGGCCACACACCGGGCGGCGTCTCGCTGGCGGGCGAGGGCGTGCTGTTCTCGGGCGACACGCTGTTCGCGGCCTCGATCGGCCGCACCGACCTGCCGGGCGGCAGCGAGCAGGTCGAGATCAAGTCGATCAGGGAAAAACTGCTGGTGCTGCCGGACGACACCGTGGTGCGGCCCGGCCACGGCCCGCGCACCACGATCGGCAGGGAGAAGGTGGCGAACCCGTACCTGAGAGATGAGAACTGCTGATAGGCACACGGTCCCGTCATCCTGAGATCAGCTCCGCGCCAGACTTCCGAAGGATCTGGACGGATTCTTCGCGCGACAGGCGGGAGGGCGTGCTCAGAATGACGGTATTGGTGGGGATTTCTTACAACTATTGTGAGGGAACTGCCCATGAAGAAGCTGACCATCCGCGACCTGGACATCAAAGGCAAGCGCGTGCTAGTGCGCGTGGACTTCAACGTGCCGCAGGACAAGAAGACCGGCGCCATCAAGGACGACGCCCGCATCGTGGGCGCGCTGCCCACCATCCGCTATATCATCGAGCACGGCGGCCGCGCGGTGCTGATGTCGCACCTGGGCCGGCCCGACGGCCAGGCCAATCCCCAGTTCACGCTCCAGCCGGTGGCCGAACGGCTGTCGCAGCTGTTGGGCAAACCCGTGCAGTTCGCTCCCGACTGCGTGGGCGCCGAGGTCAAAAAAATGGCGCTGGGTTTGAAGGATGGAGAGGTCCTCTTGCTGGAGAATCTTCGATTCCATCCCGAGGAAGAAAAGAATGACCCGGCTTTTGCCAAACAGCTTTCGGAATTGGGCGAGGCCTATGTCAACGACGCGTTCGGCACGGCGCACCGGGCGCACGCCTCCACCGAGGGCGTGACGAAATACTTCACGCAGAACGCGGCCGGGTTCCTGATGGAGAAGGAGATCGACTACCTGTCCGCCGCGCTGGAGCGCCCGGCGAAGCCGTTCGTGGCCATCCTGGGCGGGGCCAAGGTCTCGGACAAGATCGCGGTGATCGAGAACCTGATCCCCAAGTCAGACGCCATCCTGATCGGCGGGGCCATGGCCTACACCTTTTTGCTGGCCCAGGGCCAGCCGGTCGGCTCGTCGCTGGTGGAGGAGGACAAGCTGGACTTGGCCAGGGATATCCTGGCGAAATCATCGAAGATCAAGTTCCTGCTGCCGGTCGACCACGTGGCGGCCAGGAAGGTCCAGGGCGAACCCGACAAGAAGGGCAAGCCGACGTTCGCCTTCGTCAAGCCGCAGGTGGTCACCGTCATCCCCGACGACCTGGCCGGCGTGGACATCGGCCCCGCGACGATCGCGGCCTACAAGCAAACGATCGCCGGCGCCAAGACCATCGTCTGGAACGGCCCGATGGGCATCTTCGAGACGTTCGAGTACGCCAAGGGCACGTTCGAGATCGCCAGGGCCGTGGCGGCCTCGGGCGCGACCTCGATCGTCGGCGGCGGCGACTCGGCCTCGGCCGTGCAGCAGTCGGGAGTTGCCGATAAGATCTCGCATATCTCCACCGGAGGGGGCGCGTCGCTGGAATTCCTGGAGGGCAAGGTCCTGCCAGGCGTGGCCGCATTGACTGATAAAAAGTGAATGGCGAATGGTGAACGGGGAATGGGAGGCGAAAGCCTCCCATTTTCTTTTATTATCGCTTGACTGTGCGGTGAATAGTGCTACAATACGCTCAGCAGGGGAAAACCCACGGACGCCTGCGGGAGGAGGGAAAACATGAAACAGTTGATCACACTTATTTCCGTTTGTGTCCTGGCCCAGGCCGCGATGGCGATGGGCGAC
>DATJQG010000343.1:0-4714 GCA_035506015.1 Candidatus Edwardsiibacteriota bacterium | reverse complement strand
TCTTCTATACTTTCAGCCAGACCCTGTTCTCGACGATGGACCAGGACCGGCTGTTGGACATCATCATCGAGACGGCCAAGAACCTGACCCACGCCGAGGGCAGCTCGCTGCTGCTGCTGGACCAGGCCGGCCAGAACCTGCTGTTCGCCCACGCCACCGGCGAGGTGTCCGGGGAGCTGAAGAAGCTGAACGTGCCCATGGGCCAGGGCATCGCCGGCTGGGTGGCGCGCGAGCGCAAGCCCCAGATCGTCAATGCCGCCGACCAGGACAAGCGCTGGTACAAGGGCATCGACCAGCAGACCAACTTCGTCACCCGTTCGCTGCTGTGCGTGCCGCTGCTGGTGGGCGACCGCACGGTGGGCGTGATCGAGGTGATCAACAAATGCGACGGCACCAATTTCAACGAGGACGACCAGGAGATCCTGCAGAAAGTCGCCAGCCTGGCCGCCACCGTGCTGGAGAACGCCAGCCAGTACCAGAAGCTCAAGGACAACTACACCCAGCTGAAGAAGGAGATCGCGGGGCGCTACGACATCATCGGCCAGAGCGCCGCCATCAGGGAGGTGCTGGGCCTGGCGCAGAAGGTGGCGGCCGGCACCACCACCGTGCTGCTGCAGGGCGAGAACGGCACCGGCAAGGAGCTGCTGGCCCGCTACATCCACGGCCAGAGCGGCCGCGACGACCACCCCTTCGTGGCCGTCAACTGCGCGGCCATCCCGGTGGACCTGCTGGAGTCCGAGCTGTTCGGCTACGAGAAGGGCGCCTTCACCGGCGCGGTGGGCCGCCGCCAGGGCCACTTCGAGGCGGCGCACAACGGCACCATCTTCCTGGACGAGGTGGGCGACCTGCCGCTGGCGGTGCAGGCCAAGATCCTGCGGGTGCTGCAGGAGCGCGAGTTCGTGCGGCTGGGCGGCACCGAGACCATCAAGGTGGACGTGCGGATCGTGGCCGCCACCAACCAGAACCTCCAGGACCTGGTCAAGCGCGGCCTGTTCCGCGAGGACCTGTACTACCGCCTCAACGTCTTCCAGATCTTCCTGCCACCGCTGCGCCAGCGCCGCGACGACATCCCGGTGCTGGCCCACCATTTCCTCGACCGCTTCAACCGCGAGACCACCAAGAACATCAAGGGATTCACCGACGAGGCGCTGTGCTCGCTGGTGGAGTACCACTGGCCGGGCAACATCCGCGAGCTGCAGAACGTGATCGAGCGGGCGATGGTGCTGGCGTCGGGACGCATGATCGAGCAGCAGCACCTGCCGCCGCTGAGCGCTGCCGCCGCCGGCGACACCGAGATCCCGCCCACCGTCAGCTTGGAGGAAGCGCAAAGGAAATTCAAACGGCAGTATCTCGCCAAGGCCCTGGCGGCGCATCACTGGAACCAGCGGAAAACGGCCCGGGAGTTGGGGATCCAACCGACCTACCTGTCGCGACTGATCAAGGAACTCGGCATCAATAAATAATATACATTTTTTGCATCATAGTTATAATAAATCATATCCATAACTATTGTTTAAAAATCATAACATGTTGATTATAAACATGTTGTGATTTTTTTATTTTAGGCACTGTTTATGCAATATTATGTACTTACCGGCAGTTGTAATTTCAACACAGAGCACGATATGGTCAGCGACAACGAGTTGAACAGCTTCATCCAGCAGAACATCGACAGTTTCCTCAAGTGGGACATCCTGGTCTATTTTTCCCGCGTCCCCGAGGCGGTGGAAACGCTCGAGGGCCTGTCCCGCTTGACCGGGAAGGCGACGGCCGAGATCGAGCCGCCGCTGACCGAGCTGGTATCGGCCGGCGTGCTGGCCGCGCAGCGCCAGGGGACGTCCCAGCCCAGCTACGCGGTGGATCCGGGCTTCCGGCACCGCGACATCCTGGAAAAGGTCAACACCGAGATGCGCGACCGCGGCGCCCGGCTCAAGCTGCTGACCATGACGATGGAATCGATCAAGAGACAGAACGGCGCTGGGGGTTCGCAATGAGAAAGACGCTGTGGGCATTGGCCATGCTGGCGGTCCTGGAGGCACCGCTGATGGCCCAGCTCGATACGCTCAAAGTGCTGATCTGGGACAATGACGCCGGGGAGCCCGCCCAATACGATCCAGGCTGCCTCATCACCAGCGCCAACGCCACGTACTTTTGCTGGACCGATTGGCGCTACCAGCACGCCGAGATCGAAGGCCAGCGCTATTCCGGCTCTTTCGCCGCGATCGACACCAACTTCCTGGTCAACGACAACATCAGCGACGGCAAGACCCAGGCCAACACGGTGATCGGCGGCACCGACAGCGGCAGTACCTTCGTCGCCTGGGAGGAGGACTCCACCACGTCCCTCCACGCCATCTACGGCCGGCGCTTCAACAGCCTGTGCCAGCCGCTGTCCTCCCAGAACGTCATGATCAGCAAGAGCCCGGCGTTCACGGCGGTCACGCCCGCCATCGCCGTCGACCACGCCACGGGGCGCGCCGTCGTCGCCTGGTCGCAGCAGACCGCGGCCGGGCTGCGGATATTCGCCCGCGTCTGGACCGGCACGGCCTGGCTGGACACGGTGCGCGTCAGCGATACGTCGGTCACCTGCCTCCAGCGCAACCCCGCCGTGGCCATCCACGACACCTTCATCGTCGTCACCTGGGAGGACAACCGGCGGGGCGGCGGCGATTACGACATCTACGCCCGCCTGTTCAACAATGCCCTGGCGCCGCGCGGCGCCAATCTCTTCGTGAACAACGTCTCGCCGGACAGCCTGCTCGACCAGCTGCGGCCGACCGTCGCCCTGTCCGACACCACCGACTCGACCAACTGCTACTTCACCATCGCCTGGGAGGACTATCACTACGGCGGCGGCTACATCAGCGACATCAGGTTCAAGCAATACAAGGCGGTCGGCACGCCCAGCAACATCCAGAGCGTCAACATCACGACCAGCACGCCCAATCGCCGGCCGCGCGTCGCCATGGGCGGCCGCACCAAGCTGTTCATCACGGCGTGGGCGGATTCCACGGCCGACGTCGGGAAATACGAGATCAAAGTGCGGATGTACGACAATTACGGGTTCCGCGGCGCGATCCGGCGCGCCAACAGCGACACCGCCGGGAACCAGGGTACGCCCACGATCAACTTCAACGGGACCTATGCGGCGGTAGCCTGGCTGGACTCCAGCCGGGCCGGCGGCCGGGGGGACATCTTCTGCCAATGGTTCCGTTCCGTCCACTACACCACCGGCCCCAACGCCGACAACGATTCCCTGGTGGCCTCCGGCAACAACCAGAAGATCAACGCCGGCGACAAGCTGCGGGCCAACGGCCGCAGCGTCTACTACCATTTCCCGAACTACGATAACGGCGGCACCTCGGGCTGGAACGAGAACCCCCGCCCCACCGGCGCGCCGGACTCGGTGCTGGTCCCGCTCGATTCCGCCTACGCGCGGCCGCTGCTGGCCCGCAACATCACCCCGGTCCAGTCGTTCGTCAAGGTGACTGACACCGACACGCTGCTGGCCTTCACCGGGCAGAAGCTCAACGGCGTCGCCGACTACGACCTGTGCGTGATGGACCTGGGGTACACCGAGGGGGCGCTGTCGTCCGGCACCATCGAGGCCGCCCAGCAGGACACGCTGCAGACGTTCTCCGCCGGCGGCGGCGCACTGCTCTGCAGCGGCAACGATTTCGGCGAATACTACCACGGCACCACGCTGTTCGACCTGTTCGGCGCGGTCTACGACGGCCCGGGCAACGCCGCGGCCACCGGCAACATCGACTCGCTGGTCGGGATGGGCGACGCCTTCACCAAGAACATGGGGTTTGACTATCCCTTCCAGCAGGCCGAAGACAATTCCGTCGACATCATCCATGCCGGCGCATACGGCGACACCATCTTCATCAGCGGTGGACCGGCTAAATTCATCTATTGCCGTGCGACATCGTATTCCAGATCATATAAAGCACCAGTATGGCATAAAAACGTTTATCTGCCGTTCGCCATGGGCGCGCTGACATCGTCCGGCAAGCACCCCAGCACCACCACCGAGCTGACCCGGCGGATCCTGGCCTTCCAGAATTTCAACGTCGAGCCGGAGCCGGTCGCCGACCTGGCGCTCGACACGACCACATCGACCGCCGAAGGGGCGATCACCCTGAATTGGGCCGCGGTCAGCGACGACACGCTCACCGAGGCCTGCCGCCGCTACCAGGTCAAGTTCCGCCGGTTCGATTCGTCGCCCAGCGACGCCAACAAGCTGACCTCCGAGAAGGCTTACAGCGACAGCGCCGAGGAATATTACCAGGCCTGGACGCCGGGCGCCCCCGGCGCCAACGAGTCCCGGACCCTGTCGCTGGCCCCGGGCCAGTACTACATCGTGACCGTCAAGGCCGGCGACGAGTCGTCCCCGGTGCGCTGGGGGGCGTTGGGCAGCGAGCCGATGATCAAGGCCCGCGGGGACACGCTGACGCCCCATGCCGTCCCGCTGGGCAACGCCTGCGGCCAGGTCCGCCACTTCTGCACCAGCGAGCAGATCCAGAATGCCGGCGGCGACACCCTCTGGACCACCTGGGACGCGGCCAATGTCTACTTCGGGCTCAAGGTCGCCGACTGGCGCAGCGGCGGTGACCTGTTCATCTATATGGACACCAAGGTGGGCGGCGCCGACTCCACCATCGGCAACTGGAACGGCGAAACGGCCGACACTGCCGCGTTGTTCGACACC
>DATJQG010000342.1:0-5767 GCA_035506015.1 Candidatus Edwardsiibacteriota bacterium | reverse complement strand
CCCAGATTCTTGTTTTCGCCCGTGGGCATCAGCACGAAGGGGCCGTCATGTTGGGGGAAGGCCCCCTGCACCAGCTTGAGGTTGTCGCCGAAAAACTCCCGGTACTTGGCGTAATCGACCCCGAGGGCGAACAGGCCGTCGGCCATGCCCCCGTCCTCGTTCAGCAGCATCACGAAGTTCTTGCCCATGGGCAGCCACTTCGTGACGGCGGGCGTGCGGCCCAGGGCCGAATCGATGGCCTTGTAGTTGTTGATCGGCGCCACGGCCTTGCCCATGAACTCCAGGAAAATGTTGTCGGACTCCTGCTTGTCGGAGACCAGCAGGGCGTCGCCGCAGAACCCTTCCACGATGTTCTTCTGCAGGCCCGCGTCCATGCCAGAGATCACGCCGTTGCCGGCGGTCATCAGCAGCGCGCCCAGGAACAGGATCGCTCCGATCACCAGGCTCTTGCCCTTATGGCGGAGCACGTTCCGCCAGGCGATGGTCAGTATCAGCTGCATCGTCAGGCGTCCTTGGCGATCAGGCCATCCTTGATCTTGACGATGCCCTTGGCGTACTTCAGCACGTTGGCGTCGTGGGTGGAGAAGATGAAGGTGGTCTGCTGCTTCTGGTTCATCTCCCGCATCGCGTCCAGGATGGCGGCGCCGGTCACCGAGTCCAGGTTGGCGGTGGGCTCGTCGGCCAGCACGATGTCCGGCCCGGTGACCAGCGCCCGGGCGATGGCCACCCGCTGGCGCTGCCCGCCCGACAGCTCGGCCGGGCGGTGGCGTGCGTACTCGGCCAGCCCGACGTCGTCCAGCAGCCGCAGCGCCCGCGTCCGGATCTCGGCCCGCGACCGGCCCTTCATCAGCAGCAGCGGGAACTCCACGTTCTCCAGCGCGGTCAGCACCGGGATCAGGTTGAAGGTCTGGAAGATGAACCCGATGCGGTGCAGGCGCAGGTCGGTGACCTGGCGGTCGTCCAGCGCGGTGACCTCGGTCTCGCCGATCTTCACGCTGCCCGCGGTCGGGGTGTCGATGCAGCCGATCAGGTTGAGCAGCGTGGTCTTGCCGCTGCCCGAGGGCCCGATGATGCTCATGAAATCGCCCTTGGCGATGGCCAGGTCGACGCCGCGCACCGCGTGGACGGTGGTGGCGCCCAGCGGGTAGTCCTTCACCAGGCCGGTGGTCTCGATGATGTTCATGGATGGTCCCTTGCGGTTGATTGCGGATGGACGTTCGGGAAAGCCGCGCCCGGCGCGGGCCCGAGGCGACCGATCATTTCTTGAGCAGCCCCTCCAGCCGCTCGACGTAGAGCTCGAAGGCCCTGCGGCCGCGGGCCGTCAGCTTGTAGGACGACAGCGGCTTGCGGTCGACGAACCGCTTGTGCGCCGCCACGTAGCCGGCCTCGTCCAGTTTCTTGAGATGGATCGACAGGTTGCCGTCGGTGGTGTTGACCTGGTCCTTGAGGAAGGTGAACTCGGCCTCCTCCACGCCGACCAGCACCGCCATGATCGCCAGCCGGATGCGGGAGTGGATGATCTCGTCCAGCTGGGTGTAGTCGAACCCGTTCATGGCCTCTCGGCCTGCGGCCCGGCGGCGCCCTCGCGCCAGGCCTGGTGCAGGATGATGCCGGGCACCACCTGGAACGCCACCATCATGGCGCCGAACACCAGCATCTCGACCGCGACGGGGCGGATCAGGGCCAGCGCCACCGCCCCCGCCCACCAGCAGAGGCTGGCCCAGCGCAGCGGCGCGAAGTCCATCAGGATGCCCGACAGCAGGAACCCGATCCCCAGCACCGTGGCGATGGCCGGGCTGGGATCGGCCTTGCCCAGCGGCCCCAGCACGAACACCAGCAGCATGATGGCGATGCCGCAGGCCAGCCAGATCGAGCCCAGCATCTTGCCGGCCAGGGTGTGAACGCGGGCGTGGCGGCGGTGCCGCAGGTAGCGGACCAGCGAGAACACCCAGCCGCCGCCCATCACCGCGATCCACAGCGCCAGCACGATCCAGCCGCCGGCGGCCCATTCCGCCGCGTGCAGCCGGTCCAGGGCGAAGGTGCCGAACATGCCCAGCGCCACGATCAGGCCCCAGACGATGTAGTCCAGGCCGTTCTCGACCGTCACCCGCCGGCTGTCGGCCATCACCTTTTTGATGAACGAGAGCTCCTGCCGGGCGTCGAACTGTTCCATGGCATCAACTCCGTAAAGTAATCAATTTTATAAAGGACTTTAAATAACAAAGCTATTATACAAAAGAATTCCCGTTTTGTCAACAGGAAAATAAAAAAAGGGCCCGGCCGGACGGCCGGGCCCTTGTCCGCGGTTGCATCAGGAGCCGATGGTGACCGGCTGACCGCTCTTCAGCGACTGGGTGACGGCCTCCAGAATCCGCACCACGTCCAGGCCGTTCTGCCCGTCGGACAGCGGCTTCTTGTTCTCGCGCACGCACTCGACGAAGTGGGCGGCCTCGACCTTGAGCGGCTCGGTCATCTTGAAGTAGGGGATGTTGATGTCGCCCTCGCGCAGCGTCAGCACCTCGTCGTAGCTGCCGTAGCGGATCTCCTGGTTGACGCCCTTGTTGTAGACCTTGATCTTCTCGGTGGCCTCCATGTCGTCGAAGGCCGCCATCTTCTTGGTGCCGACCACGGTGAACTTGCGGATCTTGTGGGGGTCCAGCCACGACACCTGGGCCTGGGCCATCTGGCCGTCCGGGAAATCGAGCAGGAAGAACACCACGTCCTCGATGCCCTTCTGCAGGTAGCATTTGCCGTTGGCCATGGCCTTGACCGGGTTCTTGTCCAGCAGGTAGAGCATCACCGAGATGTCGTGCGGGGCCAGGCTCCACAGCGCGTTCTCGTTCTTGCGGATGGCGCCCAGGTTGACCCGCATCGAGTAGAGGTAGAGGATCTGCCCCAGCTCGCCCTTGTCCAGCAGCCCCTTGAGGTAGCGCACCGCGGGGTGGTACAGCAGCAGGTGGCCGACCATCAGCACCAGCCGCTGCCGGGCCGCGGTCTCGACCAGGTCCTCGGCGTCGCGCACGCTGAGGGCCAGCGGCTTCTCCACCAGCACGTGCTTGCCGGCCAGCAGCGCCTGCTTGGCCAGGGCGTGGTGGGACTCGGAGTTGGTGGCGATCACCGCGGCCCCGACCTCGGGGTCCTTGAGCGCGGCGGCGAAGTCGGCGGTGGCCTGGGCGCTGCGCACGATCTCCTGGGCCTTGGCCAGCCGCGTGGGGTCGGCGTCCACCAGGTGCGTGACCCGGACGCCGGGCATGTTGCCGAAGGTGCGGACGTGGTTGCTGCCCCACTGGCCGCAGCCGGCGATGGCGACGGAAAGGTCTGGCATAGGGTGCGGACGGTCCTTGGGTTGCGTTATGATTTGATGAAGTCCCAGAATTTCCTGCGGCGCTGCGAGCGGTTGCCCTCGCTGTCGTAGTAGTAGTAATGGTAGTTGTAGTGGTAGGAGTAGCTGCCCGACAGCCCGCCGAACTTGATGCGGTTGAGCACCGCGCCCACCACGTTGGCCTTGACGTTGGCCAGCAGGATCTGGGCCCGCGACAGCGCCCGCCGGTCGGTGGTGTGCGACAGCACCACCAGCACCACGCCCTCCACCTGGCTGCCCAACACCGCCGTGTCGGTGACGGTGATCACCGGCGGGCTGTCGAACAGCACCAGGTCGTACATCCCGGCCAGGGTCTTGACCAGGTCCTTCATCTTCTGGGAGCCCAGCAGCTCCGAGGGGTTGGGCGGGATGGCGCCGGACGGCAGGATCGACAGGTTCTCGATGCCCGAGGGCCGGATCACCCTTTCCAGCGGCAGCTTCTCCACCAGCATGTTGATCATCCCGGGCTCCCGCTCCAGGCCGAACAGCGAGTGGATCACCGGGCGGCGCAGGTCGGCGTCCACCAGCAGCGTGCGGGCGCCGGTCAGCGCGGTGGTGATGGCCAGGTTGGCCACGCTGGTGGACTTGCCCTCGGAGGGGCCGGCCGAGCTGATCACCAGGGTCCGCAGCGGCGCGTCGATCCGCAGGAACTGGATGTTGGTGCGCAGCGCGCGGTAGGCCTCGGAGATCGGCGAGCGCGGCGCGAACCGCGTCACCAGGGTCGAGGCGATCTTCTCCACCTCGTCGACGCCGTTGGCGCGGGTCTTGCGCAGCTCCTCGGCCTGGATCGCCGGGATCAGGCCCAGCACCGGCAGGCCGAAGTTGTGCTCGATCTCCTCGGCCGACTTGATCGAGTTGTCCAGCGAATCCAGGAAGAACGCCAGGCCCACGCCCAGCACCAGCGCCACCATCAGGCCGATCATCAGGTTGAGGGCCTTGCGCGGGCGGATCGGGCTGAACGGCTGGCGGGCCAGGTCAATGATCCGGATGTTGCCGATCTTGCCGGCCTCCGAGATCTTGGCCTCCTCGTTCTTCTCCAGCAGCAGCTTGTAGATGTTCTCGTTGACCTCCTTGGCCCGCAGCAGCCGCGCCAGCTGCAGCTCCTTGTTGGGCAGCTTGCCGAGGTCGGTCTCGTAGCCCGCCAGGATGCCCTTCAGCGCCCGCTCGCGGGCCTGGGCGGTCAGCAGGTCGATCTGCAGCGGGGGGATCTGCGCCAGCAGGTTCTCCATCTGCGGCATCGGGGTGATGCTGGCGTTGCGGTTGATCTTGGCCAGCTCCTCGGCCAGCTGCCTCTTGGTCGAGGCGATCTGGCCGTTGAGCTTGACCAGCTGGGGATGGTCGGCCGGGTAGCCCTTGACCACCAGCTGGGTGGCCTCCATCTCCAGGTCGATCAGGCTCTTGCGCAGGCCGTCGGCCAGCGAGCCGGCGGTGATCTCGACGCCGGCGTTGCCGCCCTGCGTCTTGATCTGGTCGGTGATGGCCGCCAGCTTCTGCTCCAGGGCCTGGCGCTCGGTGGCGGCCACGGTGTACTGGTTCTCGGCGCCGGTGACCCGCGACAGGATCTCGCGGGCCTCGTCCGACAGCGACACCACCTGGTTGGAGGACTTGAACGACTTCAGCGCCTCCTCGGTGCGGTTGAGCTGCTGCTCCACCATCGGCAGCTGGTCCTCGATGAAGCGCCGGGTCGAGGCGGCCTGCTGCCGCTTGATCATGGCGTTGCGCTCGATGATCACCTGGGCCGCGGTGTTGGCCACGGCGGCCGAGCTGCGGGGCGACGGGCCCAGCGCCCGCAGCTTGAACACGTCGGAATCGCGCACCGGCTCTGCCGCGATGCTGCCCTGGACGATATCGGTCAGCGCCTCCTGCCGCCGGTCGGCCGTCAGGGCGCCCGCCCGGCCGCGCAGCAGGGCCGCGGCGGTCTCGGCGTCGAGCTTGGCCGCCACCTCGCCGGCCAGGCTGCGCGACTTGATCTCCTCGATCTGGTTGACGATGTAGCTCTTGTCCCAGTAGAAGGTCTGGGACATGTTGAAGGTCGGCAGCGGGTCCTGGGTGCGCTCGAAGATCAGCGTGGCCCGGCTCTCGTAGACCGGCGGCGTGGTGACGTTGGAGACGATGATCGGGGCCAGCACGGCCAGCAGGCAGACCACGATCAGGTTCTTGCGCCGCCACAGCAGGTCGAGGATCTCGTAGATGTTGGTCTCTTTGGCCCGGATATCGGTCTCGGGGTTCACTGGCATGCTCCGTTCTGTGAGAAATCAAGAAGAGGGCGCGGCTGTCGCAATGACATCGACCCTCTTTCTGCCGCCGCGGCACGGGCAGGAGGCGAGCCCCGCCGCGCCGCGGGGAATCCGCTGGCTATCGGTTGCGCGAGATCAGGTAGTAGACATTGACGATCACGGCGATGTC
>DATJQG010000341.1:0-10628 GCA_035506015.1 Candidatus Edwardsiibacteriota bacterium | reverse complement strand
GAAAGGAGATCGAACCGCTGGGGGACTCCGGCATCCTGGAAGAGGTGCTCGATGTTATCGATATCGACCCGGGCATTCGTCAGAAGCAGGCGCTGCGATCGCAGCAAGCGCTGCATCCCGGTCCTGATTTTCTCGCACGATGGCAGGTCGACCTCGATCCATAATCCGCTCCATCCGCCCAGCAGAAGATGGGAGGTGTTGTTCTCCAGGCCGTCCCCAGCCCCGAATTCCACAAAATAACGGTTGGTGACGCCGATCCTTCTGAAGACTTCGGCCAGACATCCGTCCTCGCCGTTCTGTGAAAACACTTGGTATTCGTGGTGGCACAACCTGCGCGTGTCACGGTAGCGCGGCCGGTCCAACAAGGCGAGCCGCCACTGGGGCGACATCGTCCAGGTGAGATCATCGACCTGATCCAGCAGTTTCCCCATGGCGATGGTCAAGCCCGATAAACCGAGCATTTTCTTGATCGCTGCCCTCATGGTTGGTTCCTCTCCTTTTGAGCCGCGGAGCGCGCTATCGCCCGCGTTCGTCATCCCGCGCTGCGACCAACCGCTCCCATAGCTGTTGCCAGCCCCGGTGCATGTCGCCCCGGAATTCGGGCACGATGACCAGGACGACCGTCGTCGTCAATACATATGTCACGGGCAACGCGATGAGCAGGCGGTGAGCGGGGGCCATACCGCGGCAGGCGGCGGCCGACCCGGCGGCGAACGCCAGGGCTGGGACCAACACGGGAAGGATCGTTCCCAGATACCGTTCAGCTTTCGTGCCGATGCAACGGGCCAGCAACAGCAGCAGCACGACGACGTTGGCCAATAGTACGGACGAGAACAACAGCGCGATGCCTGACGCCCCCCAGCGGGTCGCCACGGGATACCCCGCCACGGCGACCACGGTCACCGACCCGCCCGCCAGCCAGGAGAAAAGATTGGTGCGCCGGAGCGCCAGCAGCAGGCTGCCGCCGATGGCCGAGAGGGTTTGGCAGAACGCCAACAGCAACAGCACGCGGAGCAGCGGCGCCGATGGCGCCCACACCCGTCCATAGAGCACCTGGACGATATCACCGCTGGTGAACAGAAGGACGGCCAACAACGGGAGTACGCCGACCAGGACCGTCCGGTAGGCCCGGAAATATACGCCCGTCACATCTCGACCGTCGCCCAGCAATTTGCAATAGATCGGGAACATCACGTAATCGCCGATCCCGGCCACGACCGAGACCGGCATCGTGGCCAGCGTATAGGCCAGGGTATAGTACCCCAGCTGTTCGGCGCCCCGCACTTTCCCGATCAACAAGGTATCGAGGTTGGTGTAGGCGAAGATGAAGATCCCGGCCGCGGCGAGATGTTTGCCGTATCCCCAGATCTCGCCGACGATCGCCCGGTCCAGCCTCGGTCTTGGCCACCGTCCCCATGCCCGCCACAACAAGGCCGTGGAGAGCGCTGCCATCACGACGTGCCCGATGACCAGGCTCCAAACGCCGCACCGGGCGACCCCCAGGCCGATGGCCGCGGCCGCATATCCAATTTGCGACACCACCAGCCCCAGGAACTGGTAACGGTACTGGAAACGTTTCTGAACGATCGCGCCGGGTACGATCGACGCGGCGTTGATCAGCAGCCGCAGCCCGAGCACGGCCGTGACCGCGCCGATCAGCCCGATACCGTAGAACGCAGAAAGCAATGGCGAGAGGACGGCGGCCACGATGGCCAGCGCCACGCCGATCAGCAAGGCCAGCGTGAACGCTGTATCGGCGGCCTCCTCCAGCCGCTCGTTGCGCTGCACCAGCTCCTGGCTGATGCCGGGGTTCTGGAACAGTGCCAGGAAATTAATGGCCATGATCGCCATGGCGAACTGGCCGAAGACCTCCGGCGACAGCAGTCGAGCCAATACCACGCCGGTCGCGAAAACGATCGCCCGGCTCACGATGCTCCCGGCGCCGATCCAGACGGTGCCGCTGACGGCTTTGCGTCCGATGCTCATCACGGCCGTTTCCCCGGCTTGGTCCCCACCGCGAACAGCTCCAGATAAACCCACCACGACAACAGGCGCCTGCGGACGAAGTGCAGCGGCGTCATCGGCTCGTCCAGCGACGCCTGGTCCAGCGGCTGGGCCCACACCCGCGGCCGCAGGCCGGCGAGCCGCAGACCGTTCCATAACGACCAGACGCTCTGGTGGTTGACATGGACCGCCCTGGTCATCTCATCCTCTTCGAAGCGCCGCCACAGGGGCCGGGGGAAAACGCCGTCGCGCAGCGCCTGGCGGTACCTCAGCAGGTTGAGCCCGACCCGGTACCACTTGTTCGGATTGGTATGGATGATCAACCGGCCGCCCGGCCGCAGCACGCGGCTGGCCTCGGCGAGGCATTGCCGCAGCTCCCAGGGATGGAGATGCTCGGCCACGTCCAGCAGGAACACGGCATCGAACGAGCCGGTACGGAACGGTAGGCGCTTGACATCGTTGCGGCTCAGTGCGCCGGACGAGCCGGACACTGCCCGCAGCGTCTCCCGTGCGATCGCCAGCGACGCCCCGGCATAATCGCAACCGGCGGACCAGGCGCCGCGCGCCCGGGCCACCGCCGCCACCTCGCCCCGGCCGGTGCCCACGTCCAGGACGCACTGGCCCGTAAGGTCGCCGGCCAGCCGGATCGGGATCTCCAGCCGGTCGGGGATCGCGCTGCCGCCGCTCGCGATGAACCGCTGGTAGTCCGAACCGGCCTGACCGCCGCAGCACGTGCGGAAATACTCCTCGGTGTATCGTTCCGGCCGGACCGGCGCGTTGGCGCTAGCTCTTTGCGGCATGCAGCACCCAGCTTTTCGGCAACAGCCGGTCGCCGATCGCATTGAACAGCCGCCACAACCGCAGGCGGCGCAACAGCTGTTCCGCCAGCTCGAACAGGGTGTCGATCCGACGGTGGTTCAATGTCAATCCCGCATCGTTAAATTCGCTGCGCGCCAGTGCGTGGCAGAACCAATAGAGGCAGGACCAGGAATTCGCTCCCCGGTATTCGGTGAGTTGGATATTGTTCGCTTTCAACGTCTCAATCAGCCTGCCGATCTCAAAAATATTGCGATGGCCGCTGTTCCCCAGCCAGCGTGGATGCAGCGCCCGGAAAAAGTGCTCCCACCGGGCCACCGGGACCGAAATATAGTATCCGCATCCCGGCTTGCCCACGCGGGATAACTCGGCCAGGACCTTCCGGTGATCCGAAACATGCTCCAGCAGCTCGGTGCAAACCACCCCGTCGGCCCGCTCCCCGCGGATCGGCAGCTGCTCGGCCATGGCCACGACCTGGAACGCGCTCCCGTAACCCGGCGGCAGCCGGTATTTTTTCAGGTACGCGATGTTGCTGTCGATGGCGACGATGGTATCGCCCGGTGCGACGGTGAACGCGACGGGACAACCGGCCGTGCCCGCGCCCACATCAATGACGGTCCGGCCTGGCATGCCGCCCGGCCCCCGGCCCCGCCGGTGGCCCGCGTCGCGACAATGTGTATCGTGCATCAGTACCGCTGCCGTGACCAGCTGACGCCGCTCATCAGCGTCCTATTGGGGTGTCCGCCCGAGATCGAATTGGCCCTGACCGGGCGGGTCACGATGCTGCCGATGGCGATCACTGCTCCTGCGCCGATGCGGACACCGCGCAAGATCCGCACATCGGAGGCGACCCACACCTGGTCGCCGATGACGACGTCGCGGGGCGGGTTGATCCGTTTTCCGCTGGCCAGGGCCAGCACGCTGTGGGAATCCCCGGCGCGGACCTCGACGTTATGCGAGAACAGGCAATCGGCCCCGATCCTGATGCTGGTGGCCCGCTCGGGGCATGCCACGAGGACGCCCCCGAAATACGTCCGCGCGCCGACCGTCGCGGTGCAGCGTTCGCCCTCGAACCAGAACATCGACTTGTTCAAGTCGCAGTCCGGGCCGATCTCCAACCGGTGGCCGTCGCCCACGATGGAGACGGCGCAGCCGTTCAGCCGGGCGCCGGGATGGATCACGATGCGGTTGCCGTTCCCGTTGATCGTGATCGTGCAGCCGCGCAGGTAGGCCCGGTCGCGGATGATGCCGTTGCCCTTCCCGCTGATGTTGGACCGCGAGCGATGGAACAGGTAGTAGCACTGGCTGTGCAGGCGGCGCACCCGCGCGCTCCGCATCAGTCGTTGTATCCAATCAATGGTCATCATGGGATCGATCGTCGCGCCAGCACCATCAGCTGCGAGCACCGCCCGGTCAGTTCCCCGGCGGGCCGGAGCAGCGACAGCTTCAGCATCAACTGGACGTTCCATTGCAGGTCCTTGCGAGAGCGGATCGGCCGAGCCAGCCCCAGATTGGGGTGCAGCATCGGGTCGCCCTCCCAGAACCCCCTGGCCAGCAGCACCGAAAAACCGGCATGGGCCAGCATCAGCCGCAGCGAGCGCGGCGTGAAGCCCCAGAAATGTATCGGCGGGGAGACCGTCGTGTACTTTTTCCCGCCGCCGCACAGGGACGACACGGTGTTCAACAGCGCCAGGTCGATGGCGTCCTCGTTCGGCAGCAGCAGCAGCAGCAGGCCGCCGGGAGCCAGCCAGGTCCGGCACTGGCCGAGCACCGCTCGCGGGTCCCTGGTGTGCTCCAGCACCTGTCGCAGCGCGATGGCATCGAACGCCCCTGGCGCGAACGCCGCAGTCTCGATGCTGGTGTGGACGCAGTCCGCCTTGAGGATATCCACAACGAATCGAACGCAGTCCGCTATCAATTCGGTCCCGGTACCGCGCCAGCCCCTTTCCTGTGCCACTTTCAGCAGGTAACCCGTGCCGCACCCCAGGTCCAGCAGGTTGCCTGGACGGGCGTACCGTTCAAGCAAGGCGATCTGCTGCGTGCAGGACGGCCGATATTTTTCGTAGTCCTCGGCGCTCCACGAGAGCGGCCTGCCGCCGTACCATTGCCGGAAGTTCAACCGGTCGAGCGCCGACAGGTCGTGGTCGAACGCGCCGACCGCCGCGGTCAGACCGCAGCCACGGCAGCGCCGGATGCCGGCCGCGGGGCCGGGTGCGGGAAATCTACCCTCGAACTGGGCGCCGCCACAGGCCGGGCAGGCGCCCTCCTCCCCGGGCATGCGGCCGGTGGCCGGCGTCCTCATCGGCGCCCCGCCACTTCGGCCACCACTTGGGCCCCGGCCGCCCAGTCCGCCAGCCAGCGGGTGCGGCCCTCGGTTTGCGATGCGATGACGCGGTGCCCGTGCTCGCGAAACCACCACCTGATATCGGCCGGATTCGACCACCATAGCGCGTCAAGGTCGCCGCCGGCCTCGGGGTGGCCGAGGTCCGGCCGCCGCTGGATGAACCGGCAACGGCGCGTAACGGCCTTTTCACATCCCCAGCGAAGGACACGAGCAGCGGTCAGTGAGATGCTGGTGACCGTGCTGCCATACGGCGTGGGCGGTGCTTTCTGTCCCAACAATCTGGGGATGATCGCCTTGGCCGGATGGACCGGCGACAGGTGGTTGGGCCCGTCGATCAGTACCCGCCCGCCGCGGCGGCAGACCCGCACCATTTCAGCCAGCGCCGTTGCGGGATCGGGCACGTGTTCCAGATAGGAGCTGGCGCACACCGCATCGAAGGTCCCGTCCCGGAACGGCAGCGCCAGCCCGTCACCCTCGCAGAGCGCCGCTGCCGGGCCGCGCCCTGCCGCGGACTGGATCCGCAGATCGCACCCCGTCACCCGGAAACCAGCCTGGCCCAGGCAGGCTGCGGACAGACCGTTGCCGCAGCCGAGGTCGAGCAGCGCGGCGCCGGCCGGGACGTACCGGCGAACGAACCGGACGTACGGTTCAAAATGCCGCATGTCCTTGGCCGCCAGATGTCGCTGGTAGGCCGCCGAGCGACGGTAGAAATCGCGGACGCCCATCGGGATGTGCTTGTTGTCGACCATCGGGCCCGTCATGTGCCGCCGCCCGCCGGGCGGCATGACTTCGTCGCCTCGACATAGAGGGTGCGCTCGGGCCGGTTGTCAAGACGATCAAGGTCGGGCACGCGGCCCTCGCCGGGCCCGCGGCGGACGACATCGCTGAACCCGGCCTGCCGCAGCGCCGCCGCCAACAGCTCGGCATCGTACATCGAATTGCGCCGCGTGAACATCGCCCCACCGTCGCCCGGGAACAGCAGGCGCAGCGCATCGGCCTTGGCGCCCCGACGGTACAGCCCCAGCACGAACTCCAGGTCCAGCACCGCCACCCGCAGCACGCCGCCGGGTTTGAGGGCGCGGTGGCACGACTCCAGGAACCGGGCGGCGTCATCGGCGAACAGCTCGGTCAGTAAGTACGACGTGTAGATGAAGTCGGCGGTGCCGGCGGGCAGCGGCAGTCCATAGGCGGCGTTGTGGTGGACGAAAGGCTGCAGCGCCAGGGTCGCCACGTAATGGTCGCGGGTATAGAAGGGCTGCCACCCCGATACTGCGTACAGCTGGCGCAGCCACCAGCGGGGCCACCCTGCGAACGCCATGTTCAGGCTGCCGTCGATGTTGATCCAGCCCGGCGCCACGTCCAGGGCGCTGCCCGCATTGACCTTGACCACACCGACCGGCGTCCTGATCAACTGCCCCCGCTTGAACCGGCACAATAGCCGGTTCGCGAAGTAGATCGCGCTCTGCCGGATCATCGGGAGGTCCTCGCGCCGCCGGGCCGGGCGGTCTCCAGCAGCGTGGTCTGGATCAGCTGCAGCATGGTGCGCGAGGAGAACCGCTGCTGCACGGTGGCAAACGCCTGGACGGTCATCGCCTCGAGCGGCGCCGTGCCGCGCAGCACCGTGGCGATGGCCTGCGCCAGCAACACGCTATCGCCGGGAGGCACGATGGTCCCGCTGAAGCCCTGCTCGATGATTTCGGGCACGGCGCCCCCGTCGGTTGCCACGACCGGGACCCGCAGCGCCATCGCCTCGATCAGAATCCTGCCGAACGGCTCGGGCTCCACCGAGCAATGCACGATCAGCTGCTGTGCCGCCATCAGTGCGTAGACATCATCATGCTGGCCAGTGAACAGTACCCTCTGTTCCAGCCCAAGTTCGCGGACCAGCAGCTGCAGCCGCTGCTTGTAGTCCCATTCCTCGAACAGGACGTCGCCGATCACCAGGAACCGCACGTCCGGGAACTGCGACGCCAGCAGGCCGGCTGCCCGGATGAAGTGCTCCTGCCCTTTCCAACGTGCGATCTGTCCGACCATGCCCACCATCCGGGCGCCGGGCGGCAAACCCAGTTCACGGACGACGGCCGCCCGGTCCCTTTTTGCGGCCTGCTGACGGATCTCGTCGCTGTTGACCGCGTTGTAAATTACGGTGATCCGCTCCGCGGGATAACGGTCGCCGAACTGGTCACGCACGGCGCAGGAGATGGCGATCACGTGGTTGCACAACCAGCACGAAAGCCGGATGATCCAGAACCGCAACGATGACCGGATCAGGATGTCTCGGAAATGCCAGACCACGGGGATGCCGCACAGCCGCCCGCTAATGCCACCGATCAGATGGGCTTTTAGCGTGTTGGTGTGAACGATGTCGATGTGCTCGCGCCGCAGCAGCCGCGTCACCCGCCAGATCACTGGCACCAGGCAGATGGCATCCCACAGCGTCCGGAGCGACAGGACTCTGATGGCGTACCGTTTGCGCCGGAGGATGCCGGCCGGGATGTTGATATAGGCAACGGCGATGTCCATCTGCAGTGCCTTGTCGGAGAGCGGCCCGGGAGCTGGCAGCAGCAGCAACGGGGCGAACACAGAGCGATCAAGCGTCCGCAAGACCTCCAGCATGCTCTGCTCGGCCCCGCCCAAAAATGGGACGTGGTCAAAGAACAGGATTTTTATCTTGTTCGGCGTGCTCAATTATCGGGTCGATCAGTGCTTCAACAAACGATCAGGAACGGTCACGGTTCACCGCACCGTGCCCATCAGATCAATATAACATGTTATAATATCATAGGTTGATGGCATTTTCAAGCGATTATCAATATTTTTTGTAACGATAAAAAACCGCCCATGCTCGATGGACGGTTCTCTCATTATTATTATCCGGGATCGGACGGCGGTCCCGCCCGGACGCGGCGCTCGGGGCGCCGTTTGGGACCCTGCCGCTACTGGGTGACCGGTTCGCTGCCGCCCGCTTCCGGTTGCTGCGCTTTCTGCTCTTTCCTTTCCTTCTTTTTCAGTGCCTTTTCCTCCTGCCGCTTGAGCCGCTCCAGCTCCTTTTTCCGCTTGGCCCCGGCGTAATTCGGTTTCATCTCGATCCCCTTCTTCTGTTATGTTCTGGCGATTTTGTTCGGTGACGGATCCATGGCGCGGCCTCCCGCGTGGCAGCGTCCGCTGCGGCACTGGTCACTGGTACTGCACCTGGCCGGTCTTGGGGATGCTGAGCTTGAGCTCGGGGATCTTCTTGAGGTTGATCCGGAACTCGTACGACCAGTAGACCCCGCTGGACGTGCTGGTGAAGCTGGCCTCCCAGCAGTGCAGGTCGCGGTAGATCGAGTAATCCCGCGACACGATCTCGCGTCGCTTGAAATCATAATATTGGCCGTAGGTCAGCTTCCAGTTCTTGGTGAGGGCGATGTCGAAATTGCCGCGGATGCCCGATTCGGTGATGTGCTGCCCCGCCTGCCAGTTCTGCGAGAACGACAGCCAGAACGACCAGGGCAGCCCGGCGGCCTTCTGCCGCCGTTTGATCGCCGCGCTATCCTTGGCGGCGGACCGGGGCTGCAGCGAATCGGGGCGCTGGGCCGACGAATCGGCCCCGGCGCTGTCCGGGACCTGCGGGCGCGCCGCAGCGGCCGAGCTGTCGCGCGCTTGCGGTTTGGCGGCGGCGGAACCGGCGGCGGCCGCGGCGCTGTCGGGATAGTACTGGCCCAGCCACTTGCCGTCGAGCCGGAACCCGACGTTGAGGCTGGTGTACTGGGTGATCCGCCGGTACCAGTCGTAGCTGGAGGACAGCTGGCAGTCGACGTAGCGGTTGCCGGGCAGCAGGCTGAGGCCCGAGGACAGCGCGGCCCAGCGGCGCGGGTGCTGCAGCAGGTCCAGGCCCGACGAGGCCCGGTAGGTCAGCAGGTCGGTCTTGCGGGTGGCCGTGCCCCAGCGGTACTTCAGCGAGAAGGTGTTGGACAGGGACGCGCTGACGCTCTGCTGCTGGCCGTAGCTGCCGGCCTGCCCCACCTGGTAGAACCGCCCCTGGTCGATCTTGGGCGCGTAGGAGTACCCGATCGCCGGCTGCAGCTGGTGGCGGAACGCCACCAGCGGGCCGATCCCGACCGGCAGCAGCCCGTACAGCGTGGTGCCGGCGGACACGCCCCCCGAGTAGAAATAGCGCACCGGGTTGCGCCGGCCCGCGGTGTCGCGGTCGTACCAGGTGGCCACCAGCATGGCGCTGGGCGTGACGCTGACGTAGCGGGCCAGCGTCAGGCCCGACGACAGCTGGGCCTGGTTGTCCCAGACCTGGTGCTGTTGCGTGGCGGTGGTGTCGCGGTGCTGGAACGACGCCGCATAGGAACGGCCCGACACGTGCAGGCGGTTCCCGAACAGGTCCTTGGTGTACAGCTGGAACGATGCCTCGGGCAGGGTGGTATTGGTCTCCTTGGTCAGCAGGTTCTGGGTGTGGTCCAGCACCACGTTGGCGACGGCGGTGGTCCAGCGGTGGTCCAGCGCCAAGTAGGAGTGCAGCTGCTGGTCCATCCGGGTGTCGCGGCTCTCGGCGTAGGTCGTGTAGTACGATTTGTCGCTGATGAAATTGCCGGTGCCGGTGAGCGTGGTGTTCTTGCCCAGGGTCTGGTAGTGGTCGAAGGAGAACGTCCAGCGGCGCTGGAACGGGTCCTGCTGCTCCAGGTAGGAGAAATGGGTGTTGAAGGTGAAGGACGGCTGGCGCCACCACCGGCCCTCGAAGTTGCCCTGCCAGCCCACGTACTCGAAGTAGTCGGCGGCGACCGTGATGTCGGCCTGGTCGTTGATCACCTGGTAGTAGGCCAGGTTCTTGACGAACACGCCCTGGGCGCTGTTGCTGCCGGGCCGCGGCATCATGAACCCCGAGTGCCGGTCGTGGTTCAAGGGGAAGAAATAGTACGGCAGCACCAGCACGGGGACGCCGGCGAAGCACAGCGCCACCGGCTCGGCCACCATCTTGTCGCCGAGGTAGATCTTCATCCGCCGCGACCAGAAATAAAAATGAGGTGTATCATCGTCGCAGGTGGTGAAGCGGCCGTAGTCGACGTTGAGGGTGCGCTCGCCCACCTGGCGGATGCGGCTGCCCCAGTAGCGGCCGTTCAGGAACTTGGTCGAGCCGTTGTAGATCCAGCCGCGCCGCGCCTTGAAGTCGTACACCATCCGGTCGCCGCTGATGGCGTCGTCCTTGTCGTGCAGCACCGGGTTGGTGCGCACCACCATCAGCTGGTCGCGGGTGAAGAAGTCGATGCTGTCGGCGTCGATGGTGACCTCGCCGTAGCTGACCTGCGCCTTGCCCTCCAGCCGGATCAGGTCCTTGTCCACCTGGTAATAGGCCAGGTTCTTGACGAACACGCCCTGGGCGCTGTTGGAGCCCACCCGCGGGATCATGAACCCCGAGTGCCGTTCATGGTTCAGCGGGAAGATATAGAACGGGATCACCAGCACGGGGATGCCGCCG
>DATJQG010000340.1:0-3007 GCA_035506015.1 Candidatus Edwardsiibacteriota bacterium | reverse complement strand
CGCCGGCCACGGTGCCCGGCAGGGCCATCGTCCCGAACCGTTTGGCCGCGACCAGGCTGTTGCCGTCGCGCTTGACCAGCCGCCGCGCCAGCAGGTGGCGGGTGATCTCCTCGATGAACAGCGGGTTGCCCTCGGTGCGCTCGGCCACCTTCTTCAGCACCGGGTCGGCCACGTCGCCGACATTGGCCAGGCTTGTCATCATCTGCAGCACCTCGCGCTCGTCCAGTTTGTTGAGCACGATGCTGCGGCAATAGGGCCGGGCGATGAACGGCAGCGCCAGCTCGGGCCGGTAATCGCAGCAGACCATGACCGGCGCGCCGGCCAGGCCCTCGGCCAGGTGCTCCAGCAGTTCCAGCGACAGCGAGTCGGCCCACTGCAGGTCCTCGAAGGCCACGGCCAGCGGCCTCTTGGCGGCCTGCTTGCGGAACAGGCTGACGAACCCCTCGAACGTCTTGCGCTTGCGTTTCTGGGGATCGAGGTCCGCGATCTCGGGGTACGCCAGCCCCAGCAGCGAGCCGAGGAACGGTTCGAACTCGGACAGGTCGAGCCCCTGCAGCGCTGCGCGCAGTTTTTCGCCCTTCTTCTCGGCGTGGTCCTTGTCCTGCACGCCCAGCAGCAGCTGCAGCTGGCGCAGGAACGGCAGGTAGGCCACGGACTGGGAATACGAGTAGCATTTGCCCTTGACGAAGGCGAAGCCCTCGTCCCGGGCCAGCAGCTCCAGCTCCTTTGCCAGCCGCGATTTTCCCAGCCCCGGCTCGCCGGTGATGGCCACCACCTGGCCGGCCCCGCCCTTGGCCGCGGCGATCGACTGCCGGATGGCGTCCAGCTCTACCATCCGTCCGACCAGCGGGATGCTGCCGGCCCGCAGCCCGGCCGCGGTCTCGGCCGTCTCCACCCGGCCCAGGATCAGATAGACGTTCTGGGGCTTGGATTTCCCCTTGACCATCACCGGCTTGAGCTTCTTGAGGCGGATCTTGCCCTTGACCTGGCGATAGGTGTTCTCCCCGATCACGCATTGCCGGGCGGTGGCCACTTTCTCCAGCCGGGCCGCCAGGTTGACCCCGTCCCCGATCACGGTGTATTCCATCCGGCCCTTGGAGCCGACGTTGAGCGCCACCACCTCGCCGGTGTTGAGGCCGATGCTCATCGCCAGGTCCATCTTGCGCTCGGCGCTGAACCGGTCCATGGCCTCCAGCATCTCGACGGCCGCCAGACAGGCGCGCAGCGCATCGTCCTCGTGCACCACCGGCGCGCCGAACAGCACCATCAGGGCGTCGCCCATGAACTTGTCGATGTGGCCGCCGTAGCGCTCGGCGATCTCCACCATGGTGTCGAAGTACTGGTTGACCACCTCCACCACCTGCTCGGGGTCCATGGTCTCGGACATGGCGGTGAAGCCCGACAGGTCGCCGAACAGCACGGTCACCGGCCGGCGCTCGCCCTCGACCTTGACGCCGTCGGGGTTGAGCAGGATCTTGTCGATCACCCGCTTGGGCAGGTACTGCTGGATGGCGCCGATGATCTTGCCGGCCTGGTCCAGCCGCTGGAACACGGCCGTTTCCAGCGACTCCGGCGCGGCCGCGCCGTTCTTGCCGGTGATCTCGTTGAGCCGCGCCAGGATGGCGCGCATCAGTTCATGTTGTTCCACGGGATCCCACCTCCGAGATCTGAGCGGGACGGCGCCCGCCGTTCCCGGCGGTCACCGTCCCGCTGCCGTTCATTTTTTCCCTTCGCGCTTGCGCTGGTCGTTCTCCAGCGCCCGCAGCAGCTTGGCCATCTGGTATTCCTGGCTGGCGAACCGCAGCTGCAGCTTCATCGTCCACTTGTCGATCCGCTCGGACAGCTCGAACACCTGCTCGGCGGTGAGGTGCCCGTTCTTCTGGCCGTCCAGGATCCGGTCCAGCAGCTTGGGGGCGATCTTGAGGTCGTCCTCGCGCTTCAGCCGCTCCAGGATCTTGACCATCTGGACGTAGTAGTCGTACCTGGTCTCCAGGTCGTCGGCCTTGGGCTTGTGGCCGTGCCCCTTGTGTTCCATCACGGTCCCCTTTCCGCCGGCGCGCCCGGGGCGGCCGCGCCAACTTTAACTTGACATCGCGGGGTTATTTTGCTATTCTTGACCGGGTCACTGCGACTGCGAATCGTCCACGATGTTGAGCGCCTTGAACTTCTCGTCGGTGGAGCGCAGCCGCGTGAACACGGTCTTGAGCAGCGCGATCAGGATCTTGGAGGTGATGCCGGGGTCGGTCTCCAGCATCTGGTCGAACGCCTTCTTGGTGATCACCACCAGCTCGGCGTCCTTGACGATCTTGGCCGAGGCCGAGCGCGGCTGGGCGTCGATGATCGACATCTCGCCGAAGAAGCTGCCGGGCCCCAGGGTGGCCAGCGGCAGCTCGCGCTTGTCCTTGCCGGTCTTGACGATGGCCACCTGCCCGCTGTGGATCAGGTACATCACCTCGCCCGGCGTGCCTTCGAAGAACAGCGTCCGGCCGTCGGCGTAGGCCCGCAGGAAGATCAGCTTGCAGATCCGCTCCAGCTCCTCGGGGGTCAGCTGGCTGAACAGGCTGTTGTTCCGCAGGACATCCACCAGATTGGTCATAATCACCCCCATTGTGCAATCAATCCGAAAGGCGAGCCGCCATGGAAAACCTCAATTACCTGCGCGAGTGCGTGCTGCTCCAGGAGCTGACCGACGATGAGCTGCTGCGCCTGTCCCAGATCATGTCCACCGACGCCGAGAACTTCATGCCCGGCGCCCTGATCGCCCAGAAGGACATGCCCGGCGACAGCATGTTCCTGATCAAGAGCGGCAAGGTGCAGATCTCGCTGCCGGCCGACCAGACCGACGTGATCCTGGCCGAGCTGGGCCCGGGCAAGTTCTTCGGCGAGATGTCGCTGCTGGACAAGGCCCCGCGCTCGGCCAACTGCGTGGCGCTGGAACAGACCGAGATCTTCGTGATCACCCGCAAGCACATCGCCTACCTGGTGGAGAAGGACCCCAAGATCGCGG
>DATJQG010000339.1:0-6369 GCA_035506015.1 Candidatus Edwardsiibacteriota bacterium | reverse complement strand
GCCCTTGACGTACAATCTGAGGCAGGCGTAGGCCGCGCCGGCCGGGGCGGCCGAGGTGTCGGTCGTCAGGAACTGCCAGGCGGCGTTGTCCGAGGTCAGCCAGGCGCTGACGTGCTGCCCGCCAAGCTGGGTGTCGGCGGCCGCGTACCACATCAGGGCCAGCCGCACGCTGTTGCCCGCGCCGTCGTTCTTGCGCGCCCACCCCGAGAAGCAGTACTGCTGGCCCGGCGTCACCGTGACGTCCTGGTGCGCCACCGCGGGCACGTAGTCGGTCAGCACGTGGGGCGTGACCCGCAGCGAGCGCGCTCCCGAATGCCGGATGGTGTCCCACGACAGCACGGCGTTCTCGGTGTTGGCCCAGGGGACCGTGCCCGACTCGAAGCCCGCGTTGGCCAGGCTGTTCTGGGCGCTGACCGGCTTGACCACGGTGGGTGTCCCGTCGGTCCAGGCGCTGATGTAGCGGGTGTCGTAGCTGCCGCCCGCTGGTGTGAGATACGTCCGGAAATACACGGAGGACGACGTCCGCGGGGCCGTCAGGTTGAACACGTTCCAGATGCCGCCGTTGCTGTCGTTGAGCCCCGCCGCGCTGGCGGATACCACCGCGCTGCCGCTGCCGCCGTCGCAGACGTCGACGCCGCAGGTGGTGTTCTGCTGGCCCTGGGCCGTGGTGTCGCGGAAGGTGATCGAGTAGTAGTGCCCGGCGTCCACGCTGTCGGGCCAGTCGGCCACGGCCAGCCGGGTGTGGCGGCCGCGCGCGGTCACCAGCCAGGAGACGCCGTTGAGGTTGACGTAGCCGTTGTCGTACCCCGGCCAGTCGTAGCGGGCGGTGTCGCCGGGGTAGTTCCAGTAGGCGCCGTTGTTGCGGTTGCCGGCCGGGTCGTTGACGATCACCGTGTGCTGGCCGTCGACATAGCCCCGCGCGCACAGCAGGTGCCCGGCCGCGGTGATGGTGGTCGAGATCGGCACCGGATACCCGTTATCGACCTCGGCCGTAATGTCGGACCAGCCCACGGACAGGTTGTAGTCCGACGACAGATCATGCAGCCGGATGAAGTCGCGGCACTTGTAGGCCCAGGCGCCCGAGCCATGGGTGCAGCAGGAGCCGTAGGCGCCGTGGGCCGGCGTGCCGCTCGGCGGCGAGCAGGTGTCGCTGAAGGTGTGGCCGCCGTAGGTGTAGACCTTGCTGTCGTAGCAGCCGTAGGGCGAGACGTGCGTGCCCGGCGGGTTGGCGCCCACGTGGATGGTCTCGTTCCAGACCGCGAAGCGGTGGTAATAGCCGATGGCCATCAGGCACGAGGTGGGGCCGCAGGCCGCGCTGCCGTCGAACGAATCCGGCGTGTCATAGACCTGGTGGATGTAGGGCATCCAGCCCGGGACGATGGCCTTGGCCGCGCTCACCGCCGCTTGCGCCTGCCAAAAGGGCTGGGCCAGCCGGCCCAGCTTGACCTCCTTCAGCCTCGAGGTTGCGGCTGCGGAGAACTGGCCGCGCAGTAGAACGCCGTCGGCCAGCGACGCCAGTGCGATCGCGCAGCCGCTGATCGCTGCCATGCCGGGGTATTTCACGTTCCCGGCGGCGACGGGGGTCTCCGATCGGTTGTCGACATCGACCGTCACCAGCTCGGACCTGACCAGCGCCATCGCCTGGTAGTCGCGGCGGGAGACCAGCACCGTGCGGCCATCCAGCCAGGAGGCGAACCGCCCCGTTCCCAGCGGCGTCACGGCCCGCGACGCCAGGTCCAGCACCAGCAGGTCGTTGGCGATGGTGGCGAACAGCAGGCGCGCGCCATCGGGCGAGAACTGCGGGTTGTAGATGTCGCCCGCGCCGGTGTACAGTATCGCCACGACACCGCTTTGCAGGTCGAGCTGCACCAGCGCATTGTCCCGGCAGAACGCTGCGCTGCGGCCGTCGGGGCTGAGCGCGAGCTGGTCGACATGGCAGCCGGCCGCCAGGCGGCGCTCCGCGGCTCCCGCGTTGACCACGACATCGGTGCCCAGCGTGTAGACCAGGGTCTTGTCGTCCAGCCATTCCGGCCGGCCGGCCAGCCGGTCCTTGGCCACCTCGCGGGCCGAGCGCGAAGCCGGGTCGTAGACCATCACCGATTGGCCGTCAGGTGCCACCCGCTTGTACGCCAGCCGCGTGCCGTCCGGCGACCAGCGGCAGTAGTTGCCCGACGACCGGCCGGTGCCCAGGTCCGCAGTTTTCCCGGTCTGGGTGTCGTACAGCAGGATGGTGCCGCCGTCCTGCCGGCCGATCGCCAGACGGCGGGCGCCGGGCGACCACGCCAGCGAGGCGAACGGCTCGTCCGGGTCGAACGGCCGCGTGCCGTTGCCGGCGAACCCAGTGCTGTGGCAAAGGACAAGGGCGATCGCTATCACCGCGAACGGTATGTTCCTCATGGTGGCTGCTCCGTGACGTTGCACTAATTATAGCGATTCCGGGACCAAAGTCAATATCGATGAAAGTATAAAAGAGACAGCCCTCGCGCGATGCGCGACGGCTGTGAGACCAGGATGGCGGAGAGTCAGGGATTCGAACCCCGGATGCCGTTCAGCACGGCATACACGATTTCGAGTCGTGCGCCTTCAACCAGCTCGGCCAACTCTCCGCGAATGGCTATGCCCGTTTGTTCCGGAAAAAATCCTTCAGCAATCGCGCCGCCTCGTCCCGCAGCAGCCCGCGCTCCGCGCGGATCCGGTGGTTGAGCCGCTTCCCGGCGACGATGTCGCTGACCGAGCCGCAGGCCCCGGCCTTGGGGTCGTCCGCGGCGAACACCAGCCGGTCGATCCGCGACAGCACCATGGCGCCGGCGCACATGGCGCAGGGTTCCAGCGTGGCGTACAGCGTGCAGCCGGTCAGCCGCCAGCGCCCCAGTTTCTGCGCGGCCTGCCGCAAGGCGGTGATCTCGGCGTGCTCCAGGGCGCTGTGTTTGGCCTCGACCCGGTTGTGGCCCCGCCCCACCACCCGGCCGTCGCACACCACCACGGCTCCCACCGGTACTTCGTCGCGGGACGCGGCCTTCTCCGCCAGCCGCAACGCCAGCCGCATGTATCGTTCGTCGCCGGTCGGCCCCGGCGGGGGCGTGCGCTGACTCACTGGGGCGTAATTTTACCGCAAACCCGCGGATTTGTCAATTGGATTTGGCCCGGCCCGCGGCGCAGGGTCTTGATTTCCGGGGCCCGGGCGTGTATAGTTAGGCAACGAACATGATGCCGAACCGACGATCCCCGATGGCCAACAAGGCCTACCGGCCGGCGAGCCTCTGGCTGCATGACGGCACGGCGCCGCGGCCCTACCATCTCCTGCAGCGCCGGGCCGACGTGCTGTGGCTGATGGGCCGGTGGCAGGAGGCCGGGCCGCTCTACCGCCGCAACGCCGGCTGGGCCGAGGCCGCCGGGCAGCCGGCCCTGGCCGCCAAGAGCCTCAACGACCTGGGCTGGATGCTGTCGCTGCGCGGCGAGAGCGACCAGGCGCTGGAGCTGTTGCGCCGGGCCGGACAGTCCTACCAGCGGCTGGGCGACCGGCCGGGGCTGGCCCTGTCCCTGCGCTACGAGGGCAACGTGCTGCAGCGGCTGGGCCACAGCGACCAGGCGCTGGCGCTGTACCGGCGGTCGCTGGAGCTGTCGCGCGGCTGCGGCGACGAGGAGGGCATGGCCGGCACGCTCAACAGCATCGCCAACATCGAGAGCCAGCGGGGCGACTTCGAAGGATCGCTGCGCCGCTACCAGGAATCGCTGGCGATCGTCGAGCGCATCCGCGGCGCCGACAAGCAGGCGGTGGTGCTCGGCAACATCGGCGTGCTCTACGCCGAGATGCGCGACTTCGACCGGGCGATGGCCATGTTCCAGCGGGCGGCCGCGCTGTCCGCCCAGGCCGGCGACAAGTTCCAGCAGGCCGCCGCGCTGGGCAACATCACGCTGCTGTGCTACCAGCGGGGCGAGTACGACGAGGCCCGCGCCCTGGCCGAGCGGCGGATCGCCATCGCCGCCGAGGTGGGCGACGACAAGGGCCGCGCCGTCAGCCTCAGCCACCTGGGGATGGTCCACTCCGCCCTGCACGATCTTGGCGGGGCCGTGGCCTTTTTCGAGCAGGCGATCGCCATCGCCCGCGGCCAGAACATCCGCTATTTCCTCAAGAATTTCCTGCTCGACCTGGCCGAGGTGCTGGTCCGCGCGCAGGACGGGCCGGGGGCCGCGCCGGTCCTGGACGAGGCGAGATCGCTCGCCGAGGAGATCGGCGATGCCCCGGCGGTGCTGCGCTGCCGCAAGCTGCAGGCCGACCTGGCGGCGCTCACCGACCGCGCGGCGGCCGCCGGGCAGCTGGAGGCGCTGTTGCCGGAGACCGGCGATGAGGCGCTGCGGGCCGACATCCATGCCGCGCTGTTCGAGCTAGGCCGAGGCGCGGAGCACCGGGAAAAGGCGGCGGCGATCTACCGCCTCCTTCACAAGCAGACCGGCGCGGTGGAGTTCGCCGAGAAGATGGCGAGGCTGAGTGCCTGAACCGCGGCCAGCCGGGCCAAAAGAAAGGCCGCAGTACCAACTGCGGCTTGATTGTTTGCCTGGTGCGCCATGAAGGACTCGAACCTTCGACCCGCTGATTAAGAGTCAGCTGCTCTACCAACTGAGCTAATAGCGCACGCGGACGGTAATTATACAAAATATTCGGGCAAAAGTAAAGCCTCTTTATCGTTCCGCACCCCCGTTTGCCCCGCTTGACATTTTCGGGGTTATTCACTATAATAACGCCGTCAAGGTGCCCCCGCCGGACGGCGGGGGATAATCGGGAATCCCGTGCAAGACGGGAGCTGCCCCGCAACTGTGAGCCATCGATCCGCGATGCACGACGCCACTGTCGCACGACGGGAAGGCGCATCGCGCTGGCGAGCCAGGAGACCGGCCTTGACGGTGAACACGCATCCGCCTTCGCGGGAGGGACGGGTCCTGACGGATATTGCCGGACCTGACCTTGCCCAAGGCCAGGTCTTTTTTATGAAAAATATATTATTCATGATCGCGCTGGCCGTCGCCGTGGCTGGCTGCTCGCGGCAGCACCGACCGGCGCCCACTTATTCGGTGACGGACGATGCGGGCCGGACGGTGGCGTTCGCCGCGGCGCCGCAGCGGATCGTGGCGCTGGCCCCCAGCGCCACCGAGCTGGTCTTCGCGCTGGGCCGGGGCGACCGCGTGGTCGGCGTCACCGCCTGGTGCGACTATCCGCCCCAGGCCAAACAGCTGCCGCAGGTCGGCGACGCCGCCAGTGTCAATCCGGAAAAACTGCTGGCGCTGCGGCCCGACTGCGCCATCATGGTCGGCACCAGGCAGAGCCCGGCCCTGGCCACGCTCGAGTCCCTCCACATCCCGACCGTCGTGCTCGATCCCAAATCACCGGCCGACGTGATCCATGACCTGCGACTGCTCGGTACCGCATTGTCGTGCAGCACGACCGCCGATTCGCTGGCTCGTCAATTGCAAACATCCCTGAATGAGATTTGGACCCAGACTCAATTAACTCAGGCTCAGCGGCCATTCGTATTTGCGGAGATCGGCATCAATCCATTATACACCGCGAGCGATGACAGTTACATCGGCCGGATGATAGCGCTGGCGGGCGGCCGCAATATCGCGGGGAAAATGGGACCGGAATACGCCGCCATCAACGCCGAGGCCGTGATCGCCGCGAACCCCGACGTGATCCTGGTGCTGCACCCCGCGGCCAAGGCCGCCGAGGTCAGCCGCCGCATCGGCTGGGCCGGCATCGGCGCGGTCCGCAATAACCGGGTCTACGACAATATCGACCTCGACGTGGTGCTGCGGCCCGGGCCGCGCTTCGTGCAGGGACTGCGGGAACTTCACGGCATCCTGTATGCGCCGCAGCAATAGCGCCCTGATCTACCTCGCCGTGCTGGGCGCCGCCCTGGCGATCGGCATCGGCGCCGGGCCGGGCGGTTTCGCGTTGCCCGGCAGCCCGCAGGTCTGGCAGATCCGCGGCCTGCGCGTGCTGCTGGCGCTGATGGCGGGGTTCTCGCTGGCCTCGTCCGGCGCCTCGCTCCAGGCCGTGCTCGGCAATCCGCTGGCCGAGCCCTACCTGCTGGGCGTCTCCGGCGGGGCGGCCTGCGGCGCGGCGTTGGCCATCGTGCTGGGGCTGGGCCGCGGCCTGCTGGGCGCGGTGGCGCTGCCGCTGTTCTCCTTCGCCTTCGGGCTGGCCACCATCGTGATGGTCTACCGGATGGCGCGGATCCGCGGCCGGCTGCCGGCCGAGACCATGATCCTGTCCGGCGTGGTGGTCAACGCCTTCTTCTCGGGCGCCATCATGCTGCTGATGTCGCTGGCCGGACGCCAGCTGCCGGAGATGGTGCTGCTGATGATGGGCAG
>DATJQG010000338.1:0-9097 GCA_035506015.1 Candidatus Edwardsiibacteriota bacterium | reverse complement strand
GACCTGCAGTTGCTTGTTCTCGGCTATCGCCATGGATGCGACCCCCAGTAATGTGATCAGGATTGCGTGCTTCATCTGTCTATGCTTTCGCGAGGTGTTGCTTGATCTTCTCCGCGACCTGCGGGGCGGTCAGCCCGTACTTCTCGGCCAGCACCTTGTCCGGCGCGGAGGCGCCGAATTTCTCGATGCCGATGAACAGGCCCCGGTCGCCGATCAGCTGGTGCCAGGGCATGCCGCGCCCGGCCTCGATGGCCACTCTGACCGTGTCCTTGGCGATGACCGCGTCGCGGTATTCGCGCGGCTGCGCCAGGAACAGCTCCAGGCAGGGCACGGACACCACCCGCGACGCAACCTTGTCCTTGAGCAGCAATTTCGCCGCCTCGACCGCCAGCGCCACCTCCGAGCCCGTGGCCAGCAGCGTCAGCACCGGCTTGGCGCCGTAGTCGCTGACGACGTAGCCGCCCTTGAGCGCCGCGTCGGGGACGAAGTCCCCGGCCCGCTCCAGCGCCGCCAGCTTCTGCCGCGTCAGCACCAGCGCCGTCGGGCCGTCCTTCCTTTGCAGCGCGGCCGTCCAGGCCGCGGCCGTCTCCACCGCGTCGGCCGGCCGCCACACCGCCAGCTGCGGGATCAGCCGCAGCGCGGCCACCTGCTCCACCGGCTGGTGGGTGGGGCCGTCCTCGCCCACGAAGATCGAGTCGTGGGTGAAGACGTAGATGGCCTGCTGCTCCATCAGCGCCGATAGCCGGATGGCCGGCCGGCAGTAGTCGGCGAACACCAGGAAGGTCGAGCCGTAGGGGATGAAGCAGCCGTAGCGGGCCATGCCGTTGAGCATCGCGGCCATGGCGTGCTCGCGGATGCCGAAGTGCAGGTTGCGCCCGGCGAACGCCCCGGCCGCCACCGCGGGCGAGCCCTTGATGTCGGTGTTGGTCGAGGGCGTCAGGTCGGCCGAGCCGCCGGCCAGCGCCGGCACCAGCGCCGCCGCGCGCTGCAGGCATTTGCCCGACAGCGTGCGGGTGGCCGCCGCCTCGGGCGGGACCGCCTTGAGCAGCTCCGGGAAGATGTTCGAGGGGACGTCCCGCTTGGCCATGGCGTCCCACAGCGCGGCCTTGTCCGGGTTGCGCTTGCGCCAGGCTTGGAACTCCTCGTGCCATTTTTGGTAGAGCGGCTTCGCCTCCTGCACTTTTTCCGCGCAGATGGCCCGCACCTCGTCCGGCACGCAGAAGGCGGCGGCGGCGCAGGACAGGTTGGCCTTGGTGGCCGCCAGCTCGTCCTTGCCCAGCGGCGAGCCGTGGACGCCGGCCGTGTCCTGCTTGGCCGGGCTGCCGTAGCCGATGTGCGTCCTGGCGATGATCAGCGAGGGCCGCTCCTTCTCGTGCCGGGCGGAATCCAGCGCCACGCGGATCTGCTCGAAATCGTGGCCGTCGATCTTCTGCACGTACCAGCCGCAGGCCTCGAACCTTCTTTTCACGTCCTCGGAGAAGGCCAGCCCGGTCGAGCCCTCGATGGTGATGCCGTTGTCGTCGTAGACGTAGACCAGGTTGGACAGCTTGAGGTGCCCGGCGATCGAGGCGGCCTCGTGCGAGATGCCCTCCATCAGGTCGCCGTCGCTGACCAGCGCGTAGACCGTGTGGTCGACCGGCTTGAACTGGTCGTCGCTGAAGCGCTCGGCCGCCATCCGCGCGGCCAGGGCCAGGCCCACGCCCATGGCGAAGCCCTGCCCCAGCGGCCCGGTGGTGACCTCGACGCCCGGCGTCAGCCCGTACTCGGGATGCCCCGGCGTGATGCTGCCCCACTGCCGGAACTGCTTCAGGTCGTCCAGGGTCAGCGAGTAGCCGAACAGGTGCAGCAGGCCGTACAGCAGCATCGAGCCGTGCCCGGCCGACAGCACGAAACGGTCGCGGTTGGGCCACAGCGGGTCGTCGGGGTTGAACCGCAGGAAATCGTGCCACAGCACGAAGGCGTGGTCGGCCGCGCCCAGCGGCAGCCCGGGGTGCCCGGAGTTGGCCTGCTCCACGGCGTCGACGGCCAGGCCGCGCAGGGTGTTGGCGCAGAGCTTCAGTTGGTCGGCGGACAATTTATTCATGGTACGTTGGCGAATGGGATTGGCATTGTGAACGATAATGATAGCACGGACGCGGTGGATTTTCAATCGGCAAAAACAGGGACAGGCACGATGCCGCGACCGTGCCTGTTCCCTGTCGATCCTTGCGGCGATCGCTCAATCGACGACCACCAGTTTTCCGGTCCGCGCAGCCGCGGATGATGTCCTGATGAAATAGACCCCCGGCGCGATCCGCCGCCCCCGGTCGTCGCGCAGGTCCCAGTTGCAGCCGCTGCCCGCCGCGGCCAGCGATTGTACCAGCCGTCCCGCGGCATCGTAGATCGTTATCCTCGTCCCGGCCGCTGCTGAGCTGTTGAGCGCGATCACGCACCGCTGCCGCGCCGGGTTGGGATAGATGGCCAGCGCTGGACCGCGCGCCGGGGCCGCGCCGCCCGCAGCGGCAGAAACGCCCGACGGCTTGGCGAGCGCCACGTTGCAGTAGACGTAGGCGTTGTAGTCGGGGATGGCCTTGGGCGTTTCCACGGAAACGGCCGACGCCCCCCACGGCAGGTATTCCGCGGCAAGATAGGCGATGCTGCCCGTGGTGCCGTCGCTCAGCCTGTCGACGCAGCCGACGAAGACGTTGTTGGACGCTGTGGAATCAAGATAGGGCGCGCCCTCGCTGAGGTCGAGCACGATGTTGGTGGCGGGGAACGCCAGGTCGCCGCCGGTGCCCCAGTACTGGCCCAGGCCGCTGCCCACCGCGTAGAACGTCTTGCTCCACAGCGGCGCGCCGGCCGGCCCGACCCCGGCGATGAACTCGACGCGGCCGCGCTTGGCGTGCGAGACGCGGACCCGCACCTTGAGCGTGGGCTGGTAGCCGATGCGGTCGGGCGCGGTGCCGGCCCAGGGATAGACCATGCCGGGGTGGCCTGTGACGATCTGGTACGACAGCCAGTAGTATCCCTTGTTGCCCCAGCTTGTGCCCCAGGAGTTGACGCAGCGAAACGCGCCGGTGCCGTCGTGCGTCGCCTTGTTATCGTCGTAGCCCACGATGCACTGGTTGTGCCCGCCGCGGTTGGCGCCGCTGGAGTCGGCCCCGCAGTAGCAGGTGTCGTAGCTGTTGATGTAGTCGAAATTGTGGAACACGCTGATGTTGAACACCACGCACTCGTTGGCGTCCAGCAGCTGCTTGGCGTAGGCCACCCCGTCGCCGTCGCCGAAGTGGAAGTAGGGCGCGCCGTCCTGGTCGCAGCGGTAGAGCAGCGCCGAATCGAACGCGGTTTCGCCGGGCCACAGGGTATAACTGCAGTTGGCGGCCATCTGCGAGATCGGGGCGCAGCCGTGCGCCCACATCAGCTCCAGCGCGTCGAACAGGTCGGCGCCCCCGTCGACGCCCTCGTTCAGCTGGTTGTAGAGGAACATCGGGCTGGCCTGGTGCCCGGGGTCGGACAGGTCCCAGCCGCGCTCCACCCGCTCCTGGTGCGTCTTGAAGTAATAGCCAACCGACCAGCCGGTGCACGACGAGCCGCTCTGCGTGCCCACCGGCGGCATGTCGCCCGAGTGGTCGACCGACTTGGGCAGCGAGCTCGCGGTGACCGGCGGGTGCCCGCTGCATTTCGCGGGATAGCTCAGCCGCGGGTCGTGCACCTTGCCGCCCAACGGGAACAAGTCCTGGGCCATCGCCGTTCCGGTCACGACGATCGCTGCGGCAATGATCAGGAATATTCTCATGGCCGGTGTCCTCCGCGTACGGTCGATTTTTGGTGTGTGGTCATGCCGAGCGTGTCGAAGCTTGGCAGCGTTCCACTCATCACATAGTCTACTCCATCGAGTTTTGAAATACAACATTTTTCTGATGGTCCCTCCCGGAGAATAGTGATTGACTTTCCCCGGCCCAAAGCGGTAAAATCGGGCGATGCCTTTTGCCGCATATCTACTGATCGCGCTCGTGATGGCCCTGGCCGGCGCCTTTGTTTACTGGCGCCTGCGCTACGGCCCGCCCGATCCCGCCGCCGTCCCGATCCTGGCCTACCACAAGGTCGACGGCCGTTTCGAACTGGGCGGCACCCGCGTCACGCCGGCGCAGTTCGCCCGCCAGATGCGCTGGCTGAAGCGGAACGGCTACACGGCCGTGACCCTGTCGCGCGCCGCGGAGCTGATGCGCGGCGGCGCCGCCGGCCATGCGAAGCATGTGTGCCTGACTTTCGACGACGCCTACGAAGGCCTGTACGACCATGCCCTGCCCGTGCTGCGGGAATGCGGCTTCGTGGCCACGGTGTTCGCGCTGTCCGACTTCGTCGGCGCCGAGAACACCTGGGACATCAACTGGCTGGGCCTGCGGTTCCGCCACCTGTCCTGGGACCAGATGCGGCGGATGCAGGCGGCCGGCATCGAGTTCGGCTCGCACGGCGCGTCGCACCGCGATTTGCGGTTCTTAAGCGACGCCGAGCTGGCGCGCGAGACGGCGGGCTCCAAGCGGCTGCTGGAGCAGGGGCTGGGCGCCGCGGTCACCGCCTTCTGCTATCCCTTCGGCCGTTATGACGCCCGGGTGGTCGCCGCCGTCCGCCAGGCGGGATACGCCGCGGCCTGCAGCCTGGCGCCTGCCCGCAGCAACCGCGCGACGGACCTCTTCGCGCTGCGGCGCTGCAGCGTCTACCTCACCGACGCGGTGTGGGACATCCGCGCCAAGGTCGAGCCGGGCTCGCCCTGGTTCTGGGCCGAGGACCTGTTCACCCGCGGCGTCAACTTCTGCGCCGGCGGCACGGCGTTGGTCAAGCGGCTGGCCGCGCGCCGGACTCGGGGCGTGATCTAGCCGTTCATTATTTCCTGGTTTCCTGACATCATCTCTGCCTTGTGAGGAGCAATCCGCGATGAGCATCCTGCAACAGCTGCCGAAATGGCTGCAGCTCGACCTGGTGGTCAAGGGACTGGTGGTGCTGGTGATCGGGTTCATCGCCGCCCAGGCGTTGGGCGCGCTGGCCCGCAAGGCCGCGCTGCGCCGCTCCGACCACCACAGCGCCATGCTGATCGGCAAGGTGGTCTACTACGCCTGCGCCGTGCTGGTGGTGGTGCTGGTGCTGGACATCTTCAACGTCCGGCTGACGGCCATCCTGGCGGCGGCCGGGATCATGTCGGTGGCGCTGGGCTTCGCGGCCCAGACCTCGGTCTCCAACATCGTCTCCGGGCTGTTCCTGCTGATCGACCGGCCGTTCGAGCTGGACGACGTGATCGACCTGGGCGGCACCGTCGGCACCGTCACCGCCATCGACCTGCTGTCCACCAAGCTGCGCACCTTCGACAACCTCTACGTCCGCGTGCCCAACGAGACGCTGGTCAAGAGCACGCTGGTCAACCTGACGCGCTACAAGACGCGCCGCCTCAAGCTGTCGTTCGCGGTCGATCCCCGCGCCGACGTCGCCGCGGTCAAGCAGCTGCTGCTGGACGAGGCCCGCGGCTACCAGCACGTGCTGGCCGACCCCGGCCCCTTCGTGGTGGTGGCCGGCTTCGGCGAGAGCGGCGCCGCGCTCGACCTGTTCTGTTGGGTCAAGGGCGAGGCCTACCTCCAGAGCCTGTCCGACCTCAACGAGCGGGCGCGGGCCGCGCTGGCCAAGCGCGGTATCGCCATCGCCTGCCCGCGGCGGATGATCCTCAAGGACGAATGATCGGGGACGCCGCGTTTTTTGCCTTTCGCTCAACGCATCGATCCGATTTCCATCCGGCCGCTCGATAGTTGCCGGCAACGCTGTGGATTAATAAACAGAGACCAGCCGTCTCTGTTTTTTATTTTGCCGCTCTGGAATGAAAATGCTGTTTGCGAAATGGCGCGAAACCATTCAAAACTATTTCTGCCGCCCTGCGGCGCGGAGGGTGTTCGACATCAACGAATGGGAATTGTGGAACCTCGAAGATGCTTGATTGGCGCTGGTTTTCAGCGTTTTCCAAAATCACCGGGGCACCACCACATATTGTGGTGTGGATAACTTTTTCACAAGGAAACGCAAAATCGTTGCCAGACAAAAAATTAATTAAAAATAATTATCATTTTTTTCTTGACAATTACACAATATGTAGTATATTTATACCTAACTAATACAATATAACACAATCGGACGGAATCGTACCGTCCCACAGCGAGGAGGTGAATCACACATGCCGTGCAAGAAGCCAGCCAAGAAGGCCGCCAAGAAAAAGAAGAAATAGTACGCTCATCATACCTGACTCGCATTGACAACAACACGATCAAACCCAAATCGTTCCGAAGGAGGTGACAATAATGCCGGTTAAGAAGAAGAAGGTCGCCAAGAAAAAGAAGAAGTAACCTCGCCGGTTATCTTCGATGCAAAAGGCGTCTCGATTTTATCAAGACGCCTTTGTTATTTGTCCCGCTACCCCGCGGCGGCCGCTCAGCGCCACAGCATGTTGACGGCCCACCCCACCGCCCCCGCCCATCCCAGCGTCACCGCAATCAATTTAGCCATCGAACGCCAGCCCGCCTCGCGCGCGGCCACCGCGAAGGTGGCCACGCACGGCAGGTACATCACCAGGAACAGCGACGCGGTCACCGCCTGCTTGGCCGAAAGGTTGAGCGGCAGCAGCAGCGCGATCGAGATGTCCTTGCGCAAAAAACCCAGCACCACCACGCTCACCGCCCGCTCGGGCAGGCCCAGCACGTTGACCACCAGCGGCCGCGCCAGCGTCCCCAGCAGGCGCACGGCGCCCAGCAGGTCCAGCACGTTGACGATCAGGATGCCCAGCACGATCATCGGCGCGGCGTCCAGCAGGAACGTTCTGATCCGGAACCACAGCTTGCGCAGCATCGTCCCGGCGTGCGGCACCTGGTAGGGCGGGATCTCCATCACGATCTCGGGGCTGGCGCCCTTGATCATCCGGTTGAGCAGCACGCTGTTGGCCACCGCCACCGCGGCCAGGACGGCGAAGGTCAGCAGCACGTAGCCCGCGCCGTAGGGCGACAGCAGCGAGACCATCATCGCCGACTGGGGCAGGCAGGGCGCGGCCAGCAGCAGCAGCGCCAGCGCGATGAACTTCTCGCGCTTGCTCTCCAGGATCCGCAGCCCCAGCACGCCCGGCACCTTGCAGCCGCAGGACAGCACCAGCGGCATCGCCGCGTAGCCGTGCAGCCCCAGCCGGTGCATCACCCGGTCCAGCAGCACCGCCAGCCGCGGCAGGTAGCCCGCGTCCTCCAGGAACCCCAATACCAGGTAGAACGAGACGATGTAGGGCAGCACCACGGCCAGCGGGATGTAGACGCCGGTGGTCAGCGCGCCGAACGAGGTCATGAACTCGGGGGTGGTGCCCAGCAGCACCGCACGCAGCCAGCCGATACGGACGAACCCCGTGGCCCAGAAAACGAACGGGCCGTAGAGCTTCTGGAAGAACGGGTCAAGCGCGTACGTGATCAGCCCCTCGCCGATCAGCCGCACCACGGCGAACGAGCCGGCCAGCACCAGCAGCGCGATCAGCGTGCCGGACAGCGGCCGCACGCTGGCCTCCTCCAGCCGCTCCAGCAGCGTGGGGTGCCGGTGGACGATGGTCTGCACCTCCTGGCTGATGTGCCCGATGATGTGCCAGCGCTCCTGGTGGTCGATGGCGGCGAAGGACGGCGCGGGGATCTGGCCCTGGATGGCCTCGCCGATCATGGTGACCAGCTGCTTCAGCCCCTGGCCGCTGACGGCCACCACCGGTACCACGGGCACGCCCAGCCGCCGCGACAGCTCGGCGACGTCGATCCCGATGCCCCGCCGCTGCGCCAGGTCCCACTTGTTGAGCGCCACCACCATCGGGATGCCCTGCTCCAGCAGCTGCAGCGTCAGGTAGAGGTTGCGCTCCAGATTGGTGGCGTCGACCACGTTGACCAGCAGGTCGGCGTCCCTGCGGCTGCAGAGATCGCGGGCGATCTGCTCCGCGGTGCAGGTGGCCTCCAGCGTGTAGGCGCCCGGCACGTCGGTCAGCTCCACCCGCTGGTCGCCGGCGAACAGGTGGCCCCGGGTGTACTCGACCGTGGTGCCGGCGTAGTTGGCCGAGATCACCTCCAGCCCGGTCAGCCGCGAGAACACCACGCTCTTGCCGACGTTGGGGTTGCCGAACAGCAGCGCCCGGAAGGTGCGGGCCGCCACCTTGACCTGCGACGCGGCGTGGGCGCCCAGGGCCACCTGCATGGTGCCGATGGCCACGATCACCGGGCCGGGCTCGGACACCTTGCGCAGCCGCACGCCCGGCCGCACGCCCAGCCGCTCGATCCGGGCCTGCTCCTCGGGCGGGGCCTCGATCGCGGTGACGTCGGCCTCCTCGCCGTTCTTCAGCTGCAGCAGGTCAAGGTTCATCGGTGCTTGCTATCAACTGCGCCTCACAATCCGGGATTGACGCGGGTGGGGTCGTCCTGGGGCTTTACCATGTCGATGAAGGCGCGGTCCTTATTGAGATACCCCAGCATGATCTCGCCGTCCCTGGTGAACGCCACGTCGGCGCGGTCGTACGGCCCGAAGGTGGTGTCGGCGATCTGCACGTAGTACTGCCCCAGCTTCTTGTAGGGGAACCCGAACAGCCTGCCGTCCCGCGCGAAATGGACGGTGGGCTTGAAATCGCTGTCGAACCCGCCGAAAATATGGCGGTCGACCTCGACGAACCACTGGCCGCCGCTGTTGTCCTCCGGGTGCGGCCCGCGGTCGCGCCAGTGGCTGGTGTGGCGGTAGACGATGCCGACGTGGTTGCTGTCCGGACTGAGCGAGAGCGTTCGCCCGGTGTCCCGCGCGCCGAAATGGACTGTGGCGTTTTCATGGGCTATCAGCCGTAGCCCCTCGCTGTGGCAGAAGTACCATTTACGGTCGAGCTTGGCCAAAAAACTGACGGTGAAACCGTCCGGCGACAGTACAAACTGTTCCAGCGAATCGTAGTGATCGACGCTGCAGCTCCAGAGATGGTCGCTGTCGCGGGTCAGTACGCTGTGCTGGTGTGGTTTCGAGCAGGCCGGCGCGAACGCTGTGACGATAACGATACTGACGAGTATCGTTTTTCTGAGCACGCCCGTCGGCGCCG
>DATJQG010000337.1:0-2773 GCA_035506015.1 Candidatus Edwardsiibacteriota bacterium | reverse complement strand
GTCTGGCACCGCGCCGAGTCGCTGGCCGGGTTCGATTGCGTGATCCTGCCGGGCGGCTTCTCCTACGGCGACTACCTGCGCACCGGCGCCATCGCCCGGTTCTCGCCGATCATGCGGCGCGTCACCGAGTTCGCCGCGGCGGGCAAGCCGGTGATCGGCATCTGCAACGGCTTCCAGATCCTGCTGGAGGCCGGTCTGCTGCCGGGCGCGATGATGGTCAACCGCGGCCTGCAATTCGTCTGCGACACGGTCTGGCTGCGGCCCGAGCGCGCCGACCTGCCGTTCACCACCGCGCTGCGCCAGGGCAAGCCGATCCGCATCCCGATCGCCCACAAGGAAGGCAACTACTACGCCGACGCCGCGACGCTGGACCTCCTCGAACGCAACAATCAGGTGGTGTTCCGCTATTGCAACGACCGCGGCGAAGCCGACGACGCCAGCAACCCCAACGGCTCGCTCCACAACATCGCCGGCATCACGAACAAAGCAGGCAACGTGCTGGGCATGATGCCGCACCCCGAGCGCGCCATGGACGCGCTGCTGGGCTCGGACGACGGCCGCCTGATCTTCGACTCGATCAAACAGCACCTCCGCGCGACGACAGCGACGGGGATCTCCCGATGAACGCTCACCGCGCGACGGCCGGACGAGCGGAGGCGGTCCGGCGATGACCCCCTACCAGCGCCGCAAGCGCCGGGTCAAGAAGCCCGACGTCAACGCCATCGCCTCGCTGCTGGAGCGGCTGGACCGCATCCTGGGCGGGCCGCGCCAGCAGATGCTGCCCCAGCTACGCCAGCTGGCGATGGAGGTCGACCGCATCGTGCCCTACTACGACGGCCACATGATCCGGGTGACGTTCTACTCGGTGGCCATCGGCCTGAACATGAAGCTGCCCAAGGAGGACCTGCTGACCCTGGAGGTGGCGGCGCTGCTGCACGACTTCGGCAAGCTGGGGGTGGAGGAGTCGACCCTGGACAAGGAGGAGCGGCTGTCGGACGAGGAGTTCGCCGAGATCCAGCACCACGCCGAGCGCGGCTTCCACATCCTGTCGGGCTTCACCCAGCTGGCGGACGTGGCCAGCATCATCCGCGACCACCACGAGCGGTTCGACGGCACCGGCTACCCGTCCCGCAAGCATGGCCACGACATCTCGCTGCTGTCGCGGATCATCGCGGTGGCCGACTCCTACGACGCCATGACCACCAGCCGGCCCTACCGCCGGCGCCAGACCCACGAGCAGGCCCAGAACGAGCTGATCGCCCAGGCCGGCAGGCAGTTCGACCCCGAGGTGGTGCACCACTTCATCGACCAGGTGGGCAAGAAGAAACTGCGATTCAAGAAGCCGCGCCCGCGGGCCGCGAAGCCGCAGGAGCAGTTCATCGACTACGTCCCGATGTGCTGACCCAAGTCATAGAGTGTGTCATCCTGAAATGATCGTCGTGCCTGGCTTTTGAAGGATCTGCGATCGGCCGAAAATAGATCCTTCGGCTTGTCAGGCGGGATGCATGACTCAGGATGACGATTCGAGAAAATGCACGGAATATTAATACGATGAACCACCGCGAACCGACCGCCGACCTCACGCTGGCCCAGTCCTTCGGCCTCAACGCCGAGGAGTACCGCAAGATCATCGCCATCATGGGCCGGACGCCGACCTACACCGAGCTGGGCATCTTCTCGGTGCTGTGGTCGGAGCACTGCTCCTACAAGAACTCCAAGCCGCTGCTCAGATTGTTCCCCACGAAGATGAAGCAGGTGCTGCAGGGGCCGGGCGAGAACGCGGGCATCGTGGACATCGGCGACGGGCTGGGCGTGGCGATGAAGGTCGAGAGCCACAACCATCCGTCGGCCATCGAGCCCTACCAGGGAGCGGCCACGGGCATCGGCGGCATTTTGCGCGACATCTTCACCATGGGAGCGCGGCCGATCGCGCTGATGGACCCGCTGTACTTCGGCGAGCTGAGCGACCCGCACGTCCGGCACCTGTTCGGCGGCGTAGTCAGCGGCATCGCCGACTACGGCAACTGCGTGGGCATCCCCACCGTGGGCGGCTCGGTCTATTTCGACGCGTCCTACACCACCAACCCGCTGGTCAACGTGCTGGCGCTGGGGATCGTCGAGCACAGCAAGATCGTCAAGGGCTTCGCCAGCGGGCCGGGCAACGACATCATCGCCGTGGGCGCCACTACCGGGCGCGACGGCATCCACGGCGCGACCTTCGCCTCCGAGGAGCTGACCGACCAGTCCGCGGCCAAGCGGCCGTCCGTCCAGATCGGCGACCCTTTCACCAAGAAGCTGCTGCTGGAGGCCACGCTGGAGCTGATCGACAGCGGCCTGGCCGTGGGCATCCAGGACATGGGCGCGGCCGGCCTGACGTCGTCAAGCATCGAGATGGCCTCAAGGGCAAAAACCGGCATCGAGCTGGACGTCTCGAAGGTCCCGCTGCGCGAGACGGGGATGACCCCCTACGAGGTGATGCTGTCCGAGTCGCAGGAGCGGATGGTGGTGGTCGCGCCGCCCCGGAATTTCGACAAGATCAAGGCCATCTTCGACAAGTGGGAGCTGCACTGCGCCCGGATCGGCATCGTGAGGAACGACGGCAAGGTGCGGGTGACGTGGGGCAGCGAGGTCTTCGCGGAGATCCCGGTCACCGCGCTGGTCGATGACGCGCCGGTGTACCAGCGCGAGAGCAAAAAACCGGGCTATCTTGCCAAGGTCGCGCGGTTCAAGCAATCCGCGGTCAAGCAACCCAAGGACCTCAATAAGGTATTAT
>DATJQG010000336.1:0-2905 GCA_035506015.1 Candidatus Edwardsiibacteriota bacterium | reverse complement strand
GGCCTCGGTGTTCTACGTGGGCAAGCGCAAGACCGCCGAGTCGGGGCCGCACAGCATCCCGCTGGTGGCGCTGGGCACCGGGCTGCTGTGGTTCGGCTGGTACGGCTTCAACGCCGGCAGCGAGCTGCGGGTGGACCACGTCACCTCGCTGGCGTTCCTCAACACCGACACCGCCGCCTCGTTCGCGGCCATCACCTGGCTGATCATGGCCTGGGTGTTCGAGAAGAAACCCAAGCTGCTGGGCCTGCTGACCGGCTCGATCGCCGGCCTGGCCACCATCACACCCTGCGCCGGCTACGTCACCATCCAGACCTCGGCGCTGATCGGCATCATCGCCGGCGTGGTCTGCTACGGCGCCATCAACATGAAGAACAGGATGGGCTGGGACGACGCGCTGGACGTCTGGGGCGTGCACGGCGTGGGCGGGACGCTGGGGATCATCCTGCTGGGGATGTTCGCCACCACGGCGGTCAACGCCAACGGCGCCGACGGCCTGTTCTTCGGCAATCCCGCGTTCTTCGGCAAGCAGGTGGCCGCGGTGATGGGCGCGTCGCTCTACGCGCTGGTGTTCTCGTATTTCGCGCTGGTGGCGATCAACCGCATCACGCCGGTGCGGACCACCGAGCAGGAGGAGATCAACGGCCTGGACAGCACCCTGCACGGCGAGGAAGCGTATCTCTAGGGCCGGGTATAGGCGCTGCTCTGGGATAGATGACAAAATCAAAAAGGGCGCCCATGCGATGGTCCGAATGGCATCCGCGAACGGCGGATGAGCTGGACCAGGATGGACAATCGGGGTCGGGCGTCTACCCCATCGCGTTGTGCGGTGCCAAGCTCAGATACCCGCAGGGCAGTTCCTCGGTCATTTTCACCGGCGCCGCGCCCGGCCAGACGCTGCCTGAACGCCTGAAGGTCCACCTGCGCGGCACGGGCAATCGAGGGGCCTATCGGCGCTACAAGAACAGCGAGCGCATGCGCTGGCGGATCTTGATCACTGGCAACTGCGATGATGGCGACGAAAAGGCCGTGCCGGAATTCCTTGCCGCCTTCGGCAGATTGCCGGTATGAAATGCCAGTCATGCAGGCGCAATTGCGAGAGAACGCCGTATGGCAAATGCCGTGTAATTCGGACGATTTGGAACGAGGATTTTCGAACTAGAAAAATATCTCCGATTTCGCTTGACAATGGGTGATTTCGGAGATATTATTGACCCTTGATCGACATATTGCCGCTTAGTATCCCGTCATTTGTTCACCTGACGGGATAACTAGAAATGAACAAACGTTCCATCCCTGCAGATCGGGATGGTTTTTCTTTTACCTTATATGGAGGGCGTTACCGCGCGTATGAGTCAGGGAGATGTCATCCAGCTGATCGTGTTCCTCGTCGTCCTGCTGTCGGCGGCACCGTTGCTCGGGGGCTACATCTATCGAGTGTACGAGGGGCGGCGGCACGGGCTGAGCGGGGCGCTGGGCTGGCTGGAACGGTCGGTCTATTCGCTGCTGCGCATCGATCCCCAAGCCGAGCTGACTTGGAAGGAGTATTGCGGCTCGCTGCTGGTCTTCAACGCCCTGGGCCTGGCCGTGCTGTTCGTGATCCTGATCGCCCAGCGCTGGTTGCCCCTGAACCCGGCAAAGATCGGTGGCATGGAGCCACTGCTGGCGCTCAACACGGCGATCAGTTTCGTGACCAACACCAATTGGCAGGCGTATGCCGGGGAAACGGCGGTATCATATTTCTCGCAAATGGCCGGTTTGACCGTCCAAAATTTCCTGAGCGCGGCCACCGGCCTGGCGGCGATGCTGGCGATGATCAGGGGCTTCACCCGGCAGCAGTCCAAAGCCGTCGGCAATTTCTGGGTCGACCTCACCCGCAGCGTCGTGTACATCCTGCTTCCGTTGTCGCTGCTCCTGTCATTGATGCTTGTCGGTCAGGGCGTCATACAGAACTTCCATCCGCCGGTCACCGCGATCACCCTCGAGGGCGGCACCCAGCAGCTGCCGATGGGGCCGGTGGCCTCGCAGGAGGCCATCAAGCAGCTGGGGACGAACGGCGGCGGGTTCTTCGGGGCCAACAGCGCCCATCCGTTCGAGAATCCCACCCCGCTCTCGAATTTCCTGGAACTGCTGGCGATCCTGCTGATCCCCGCATCACTGCCGTTCGCGTTCGGGCGGATGGCCGGCCAGCGCAAGCAGGGATACGTCCTGTTCGCAGTGATGCTGCTGCTGTTCGTGGCTGGCCTGGGCGTCTCGCTGTGGTCCGAATTCTCATATAATCGCTCGCTGGGCGTGGCCGCGCCGTGCGAGGGCAAGGAGGTCCGGTTCGGCACGGCCGGCAGCGTGCTGTGGTCGACCGCCACCACGGCGGCCTCCAACGGGTCGGTCAACGCCATGCACGACAGCCTGTCGCCGCTGGCCGGCCTAGTGGCGATGCTGAACATGATGGTTGGGGAGGTGGTGTTCGGGGGCGTGGGCTGCGGCCTCTACGGCATGATCGTCTTCGCCCTGATCGCGGTGTTCATCGCCGGGCTGATGGTGGGCCGCACGCCGGAATACTTGGGGAAGAAAATCGAGGCCCGGGAGATGGTGTATTCGCTGTTGGCGATCCTGGGGCCGAGCGTGGCCATGCTGCTGTTCGCGGCCATCGCCTGCATCACTCCGGCAGGATTGGCGAGCCTGGCCAATTCCGGACCCCATGGCTTGTCGGAGATATTGTACGCCTTCGTGTCGGCAGCGGCCAACAATGGAAGCGCGTTCGCGGGATTGAACGCCAATACGCCGTTTTACAATATTCTCCTCGGCTTTACCATGCTGGTCGGCCGGTTCATCGTGCTGGTCCCGGTGATCGCGATCGGAGGCAGCTTGGCCGCCAAAAAAATAACGCCGGAGTCGGCGGGCACAATGC
>DATJQG010000335.1:0-8119 GCA_035506015.1 Candidatus Edwardsiibacteriota bacterium | reverse complement strand
GCCCGCGACGCGGTCCTGGTGCGCATCGGCGCAACGACCGCGGCGCACCGCCGCCTGGCCGATCGGCTCGGGATATCGGATCGAACCTTATTTCTTGAGAGCATTCCCGGCGAAAAACTGCCGTTGTATTACAACGCGGCCGACCTGTTGGCCTTTCCCTCCAATTACGAGGGCTTCGGTTTGCCGCCGCTGGAGGCGATGGCCTCGGGCTGCCCCGTGGTCGCGGCCGACAATTCCTCGCTGCCCGAGGTGGTGGGGCGGGCCGGCATGCTGGTCGCGTCCGGCGATCCCGCGCAATGGGCCGAAGCGATCGACGCGGTGCTTGGCTCCCAAACGCGATCGGCGGAGCTGGCCGCCAAGGGCCTGGCGCGGGCCAGGGAGTTCACCTGGGAGAGAACCGCCGAGCAAACGATCAACGCTTTGATGCGAATGTAATATATTTCACATTGTGCTTGACATTCGACGTTGCAGGAACTAATATATTAATGTGGAACATCGATACTCAGTATTGATCGGATCAACCAGCGAATACAGGAGGGCCCGACCATGAGATACATTATCTCCCTCGTCGTCATCGTCGGGTTGGCACTGGCGATCGCGGGCTGCACCAGGGCCGCGCGCGTCATCCAGCCGCAGCAGCCGGCCGCGCAGGTCTCCGCGGTCGAACCGGCGCAACGCATCACCGAGCACCGGGCGAGCAACCAGACCAACGCCCAGGCGCAGGAGCAGGACGAGGCGATGCCGTTGTGCGAGGACCTGGTCGCCTATTACCCGTTTTCCGGCAACGCCAAGGACGCCAGCGGCCATCACCACAACGGGACGGTCAACGGCGGGGTCACGCTCTGCCCCGATCGCCATGGCCATCAGAATCGCGCCTACCGGTTCGACGGGAACAACGGTTTCATCAATGTGCCGTACGCCCCCGCCTTCAATATTCCCGATCAGCTGACACTGTCGGCGTGGATCCGGATCGACGCCCTGCCCCAGTACCCCCATTATTTCCATGTCATCAACAAGGCCCGCTGGTACGACCCGGACGGCTGGGACGGCAGCTACTGGCTGGCCATCGGGTGCGAGGCATACCAATACCGTTGGTCGTTCGCGTTCGCCCCGGCCGGGCAGAACGCCATCGACCATTGGAGCGCCAACGGACTGGCGGCCGGTCAATGGTACCTGCTGACCGCGGTGTTCGACAGTCAGAAGGATTCGATCTGGCTGTACCGCAACGGCGCGATCGAGTCCCGCTTCCGGGAGACCAACGCCATGGCCGCGGACACCTTCTCATTATGGATCGGCAAGCGCTGCTGCCGGGAGACCGCTTTCGATTACTTCGACGGCGCCATCGACGAGGTGCGGATCTACAAGAAGGCGCTGTCGGCTTCCGAGGTCCAGGATCTCTATAACGGGGAATGACGTCACCGGTCAACAACGGGGCCGCCTTCGGCACCAGGCGGCCCTTTTGTATTGACCGCGATTCGGCCGATATGCTATCATCACCTATGACCGCGAGCATCAGCGACAGCGAACGCCAGCGCCTGTCCGAGGCCGAGGCGGGCCGCCGGCAGTACCGGCGGTCGCGCTACGGGGACTGGGTGGAGGCCATCCTGGGCCATGCCCGGGGCGAGGTGCTGGACCTGGGCGCCGGCGACGGCGCGTTCACCGCGCCGCTGGCCGCGGCCGGCACGCCGGTGACGGCCGCCGACCTGTCGCTTGCCCGGCTGGGCGCGCTGCGGACGGTCACGCCGCGGCTGGCCCAGTGCGACGCGCTGCAGCTGCCGTTCCGGCAGGCCAGCTTCGACACCATCCTGTTCACCGAGGTGCTGGAGCACCTGCCGGACCGCGCCGCCCAGCGCCGGGCGCTGGCCGAGTTCGTGCGGGCGTTGCGTCCCGGCGGCCGGCTGGTCCTGACGACGCCCAACCGGCCGGTCTACCGGATCGTCGTCCGCTGCTGGTCCTGGTTCGGTGGGCAGAAACCGGACCCCACCCATTTCAGCGAGCTCAGCCTCGGGGAACTGCGGGCGCTGGTCGCCGAACAATACGAGATCATCGCCGTGCGCGGCAAGTTCGGCTTTGTCTCCTGGCCGCCGCTGCAGCGGTTCTTCGCTGGCCGCCCGGGCTGGTGCTATGACGTGATGGTCGTTGCCACGGCCCGGGGCTGCGGCGGACCGGGCGCGCCGGGGTCCGGGACACACGACAGCGACAGCCGGAGCGAAAGGCACTGATGGCGTCCTTCAACCGCAGCTCGAAATGGTTCCGGATCGTGTCGCTGGCCGTGGTGGCGGCCACGTTCGTGATCATCGGCCGGCTGTTCTTCCAGAACTGGAAGCAGGTGCCGCTGGACCGGCTGTCCTTCGACTACCGCTACCTGGCGCTGGCGCTGCTGCTGCAGGTCCCGGCCTCGGCCTACGCCGCCTGGCTATGGGTGCAGATCCTGCGGCTGCTGGGCGAGCGCCCGCCGTTCATCCCGGCCTGGCGGATCAACGTCTATTCCCAGCTGGTGCGCTATTTGCCGGGCCGGGTCTGGAACTTCATGGGCAAGATGCACTGGTGCGCCAAGATCGGCATCCCGGAGAGGAAATCGCTGTTCTCCTCGCTGCTGGAGATGGTCTTCCTGACCATGGGCGGGGTGATCATCGCGCTCTATTCCCTGAAGCTGGTGGTCTTCAACACCTACATCCTGGTGTCCCTGCCGCTGCTGGCGGCGGCCCTGGTGGCGCTCCATCCCCGGGTCCTGGAACGGATCATCAACACCTTCGGCCGGCGCTGGACCAAGGGTCCGGTGGTTTTGAGTTTCGGCTACGGCTCGGTGCTGCTGCTCTGCCTCCAGTTCTGCGCGCTGTGGCTGCTGAACGGGCTGCAGCTGTTCCTGTTCGTGCGCTCGTTCTACCGGCTGGAGGCCGGGGCGTTCTGGGATTTCTCCAGCTTCAACTCCGTCAGCTGGCTGATCGGCTACTTCAGCTTCATCACGCCCAGCGGGCTGGGCATCAAGGAGGGCGTGTTCATCTACGTCTTCAAGCACCTGGTGCCGCTGGCGGTCGCCGTGATGAGCGCGGTGCTGATCCGGCTGTTCAGCATCGCCACCGACCTGCTGACCACCGCGGCCTTTTTCGCGTTCGACCGGGGCTCGATCAAGGCCGTCATCAGGACCTTCAAGGGCGAAACCACCGAATAGAGGACAATGAAGAAGAAGAAACATCACGCGCCGGCCGCGGCCGAACCGCGGCCGCAGCCGCTGGACGGCGCCACGCCGTTCGACCGCGCCTGGCTGGCCATCGGGCTGATGGCGCTGGCGGTCGTGGCCGTGTTCGGCCGGGCCCTGTTCACGGGCCAGATGGTCTACGGCTCCGATTTCATGGCCGGCGGCTACATGACCCGGGCCTACATCGTGTCCGCCATCCGCGCCTCCGGCGCGGCCCCGCTGTGGTACAGCAGCATCTACGGCGGCGTCCCGCTGACCAGCGTCGGCAGCATCGCCGGCGATTACTGGTACCCGCTGCTGTGGCCGCTCTACCAGCTGGCGCTGGCGCCCGAGCGGATCGCGCTGCTGGGCTACTGCCTGCACCTGCTGCTGGCGGGCGCCGGCACCTACCTGTTCCTGCGCTCGCGCAGGATCGGCGGCGCCGCCGCGCTGATCGCCGGCACCGCCTACATGTTCACCGGCTCGGTGGTCAGCCTGGTGTTCGCCGGGCACGACGCCAAGATCATCGTCTCGGCCTTGCTGCCATGGCTGCTGCTGTTCATCGGCAGGACCGTCGACACCCGGAAGCTGCTGTGGGCGCTGGCGGCCGGCCTGGTGGTGGGCCTGGCCCTGATGTCGCCGCACGTCCAGATGTCGTACTACCTGCTGCTGGCCGGCCTGCTGTACGCCGCGGCGCTGATCTATGCCCGGTTCACGGCGCAGCGCAGCTGGCGCGCGGTGGCGGTCAGCGCCGGGCTGGGCGCCGTGATCCTGGCCGTGGGCTTCGGCATCTACGCCGTGCAGGCCTTGACCCTGCAGCAGTACCTGGCGCAATCGCCGCGGGGCCGGAGCCGGGGATACGACTACGCCGCGTCCTACTCGATGCCGCCCGAGGAGACCATCGACGCGGTCTGGCCGGAGTTCTCGGGCCTGGTCGACAATGCCACGGACCAGAGCCCGACCCGCTGGTACTGGGGGCGGCGCGACCTGAAGCTGCACACCGAGTACGTCGGCGTCGTCCCGGTGCTGCTGGCGCTGCTCGGCCTGCTGTACAGCCGGCGCAAACGGCTCAAGCTGTTTCTGGCGCTGCTGGCGGCCGCCGCGCTGATCGTGGCCTGGGGAGGGTTCACGCCGCTCTATCACCTGGTCTACTCGCTGGTCCCGCTGATGTCGAAATTCCGCAGCCCGGCGATGATCTTCAACACCGCGGCCTTCGCCGCGGCGGGACTGGCGGCGCTGGGCGTGCAGGCCCTGGTCGACGGCGCCCCCGGCCGCAGGCTGACCGCGGGGCTGGGCATCGCGGCCGGCGGCCTGCTGCTGTTCGGCGTCGTCTTCTCGGCGGCCAAGGACGGCATCACCCAGCTGCTCGAAGCGTTCGCGGCGAAAGGGTGGGGCGCCCAGGCGCTGTGGAACAGCTACCCGGAGATGGTCACGGGCTACTGGATCGCCTTCGTCCTGCTGCTGGCCGGCGCGCTGCTGGTGTGGCTGCTGGCCAGGCGCAAGCTGCCACTGACGTGGTGGACGGCCGCCGCGGCGCTGGTGATCTTTTTGGAGCTGTGGCGGGTGGACAGCCACTTCATCAAGCTGGTCCCGCCGCCGGACCAGTATTTCGCCAAGGACGAGGTGGTGTCCGCACTGCAGAAGGACCACGGCCTGTACCGGGTCTGGCCCTTGCAGGTGCACCAGTCGGGGAACTACCTGACGCTGTTCGGCCTCCAGACCGTGGGCGGCGAGCACCCCAATCCGCTGCGGCGCTACAACGAGTTCGTGGGGGCGGCCGAGGGCCGCACCCTGCCCGATTTCCACAACCTGGTCCAGTATCCCCGCTTCCTCGACATCCTGGGCGTCAAGTACCTGCTGATGCAGAGCCCGGTCAACCATCCTGATTTCGTGCTGTCCGACTCCTGTTACGGCGGGCAGGTGAGGATCTACCGCAACACCAAGGCGCTGCCCCGGGCCTGGCTGGCGGGTTCCTGCGAGGTGATCGCGGCGGACGACCGGATCCTGGCGCGGATGCAGCGGCCGGATTTCGACCCCGCCCGCACCGTGGTGCTGGAACGGCAGCCGGCCGGTTTCAGCGGCGACGCCGGCCGCGCGGCCAAACCGGCCGGTACGGATTCGGCGGTGATCGAGCAGTACCAGCCCAATGTGGTCGCCGTCGCGGTGCGGACCGCGGCGCCGGCGCTGCTGGTGCTCACCGACAATTTCTATCCGGCCTGGCACGCCTATGTCGACGGGCAGCTTGCCGAGTGCTACCGCGCCGATTACACCTTCCGGGCCGTGGCCGTGCCCGCCGGCAGCCACCGCGTCGAGTTCCGCTACGAGTCGCGGGTCTACCGGTCGGGGCTGCTGATCAGCGTGCTGTCGCTGATCGCGGCCTGCGCCGGGATCGCGGCGCTGGCGTTCCGGGAGATCGCCGTGCGCAAGGCCGTACCGCGGGCTTCATAGACGGACGCCAGCGCTCTCCAGCAGCAGGGCCATGTCCCTGCTGCTTTTTTATGCTGTCAGGGGAAACCCGGGAACGGAAGCGATAATCCGCTTGACAGGATAATCACAATAGTGATATCTTTGAAGATACACTGTCCGTCATCATGCGCCAGGCGGCCCCAATCACCAACAGGGATGTGGAAGCATGGCAACGACCGTAAAACCGAAGATCCTGATCGCCGACCACGACGAGACGGCGGTGAATTTTTTCCAGGCCGCCCTCGGCGACCAGGGCTACCAGGTCAGCGTGGCCCGCGACGGCAAGCAGGCCCTGGCGGCGACGCTGTCCTTTCCGCCGGACCTGGTGCTGGTCGACGCCCAGCTGCCGGACATGACGGGGTTCGAGCTGACCGAGCGGCTGAAGTCCGACCCCACCACAGCCGCCATCTCGGTGATCCTGCTGACCGAGATGGGCACGATCGAGGACAAGGTCAAGGGGCTGGAGGCCGGGGCCGACGACTTCCTGGTCCGGCCCTTCATCCTGGAGGTGCTGCTGGCGCGGGTGCGGTCGCTGGTCAAGCTGAAGCAGCTGCAGGACCGGCTGCACGCCGTCGCCCGGCCGCCGCACGGCGATGAGGAGCACCTCAGGCCGGCCCCCCGGCCCGGCCTGATCCTGGTGATCGAGGACGACGACCACGTGTCCCACGTCTTCTCCACCATCCTGGCCACGGGCGGCTACCAGGTGGCGGTGGCCCGGGACGCCGGCGAGGCCGACCGGATGCTGGAGCAGAACGTCCCCAACCTGATCCTGCTGGACCTGATGCTGCCGGGCGTCAACGGGCTGGCGTGGATGGAGCAGGTCAAGCAGAACCCCGTCTACAGCGACGTGCCGGTGATCATCGTCACCGCGGTGACCGACATCAACGCCAAGGTGATGGGCCTCAACATGGGGGCCGACGACTACCTGATCAAGCCGGTCAACACCATGGAGCTGCTGGCCCGGGTCAACGCCAACATCCGCAAGCACCACGCCGAGCAGCGGCTGCGGGCCCAGGTGGACGACGAGTTCCAGCAGTCGGTGTTCGACCCGCTGACCGGGCTGTACAACCGCCGCTACCTGGAGTCGCTGATGGTGCGCGACGCGGCGCTCAGCCGGCAGAAGGGCCTGCCGCTGACGATGCTGGTGCTGGACATCGACCGGTTCAAGTCCCTGGCCGGGCCCGAGGGCGGGGAGGCGGGCGACCTGGTGCTGAAGGCGGTGGCCGGCATGCTGAAGACCGAGCTGCGCGGCAGCGACCTGGCGGTGCGCTGGGGCACCGACACCTTCACCGTCACCCTCTACGGCATCAACGCCATGCAGGCGATGCTGATCGCCGAGCGGTTGCGGCAGAAGACCCAGCGGCTGGCGACGCCCGCCGCGGCGCCCGGCAGCATCACCGTCAGCATCGGCGTCGGCGAGTTCGCGCCGGCCGACAGCGACCTCAAGACCGTGCTGAAACGGGCCGAGCAGGCGATGCGGATCGCCAAGGCCAGCGGGCGCAACCGGGTGGTGGAGCATCAGGACGGGGCGTAGCGGACAGGCTCGAGAACCTGCGACCGGGATCACTATGGTGAGGCGGCAACTGAACGAATTCCTGGACAGCGAACAGGCCGGCGGGGTCATCCTGCTGGCCTGCACCGTACTGTCGCTGGTGCTGACCAATCTGCCGTTCGGCCGATCCTATGCCGCGATCTGGCAGGCGGTCCTCGCCGGGCAGCCGATCGTCCACTGGATCAACGACGGACTGATGGCCGTGTTCTTCCTGCTGATCGGTCTGGAGCTGAAGCGCGAGCTCTCGACCGGGGAGCTGGCCTCGGGGCGCAGGGCGTTGTTGCCGGTGGTGGCCGCGCTGGGCGGGATGATCGCTCCGGCGCTGGTCTATGCGCTGTTCAATTTCGGCACCCCGCTCCATGTCGGCGCCGGCATCCCGGTGGCCACCGACATCGCCTTCTCCCTGGCGGTGCTTTCGCTGCTGGGCAGGCGGGTGCCGGCGTCGCTCAAGGTTTTCTTGACCGCCTTCGCCGTGATGGATGACCTGGGCGCGGTGCTGGTGATCGCGCTGTTCTACCGCGGGGCGATCTCGTGGCCGTTCATCGGGCTGACGGCTGCGACCGTCCTCGCGCTGCTGGCGATGAACCGGCTGCGGGTCCGCACGCTGGTCCCCTACCTGGCGGCCGGCGTCCTGCTGTGGTATTGCACGCTGCATTCCGGCGTGCATGCCGCGCTGGCCGGCGTCCTGCTGGCATACACGATCCCGGATGGCCGCGAGAATGCGCCAGCCTCCCGGCTGGAGCGGTTCCTGAACCGGCCGGTGGCCTTCGTCATCCTGCCGCTGTTCGCCCTCGCCAACACCTGCCTGGCGCTCTCCGGGACCTGGTATCTCGCGCTGGCGTCGGCCAGCAGCATCGGGATCATCCTGGGCCTGTTGGTCGGCAAACCGCTCGTCATCGTGCTGTCGTCCTATGCGGTGGTGA
>DATJQG010000334.1:0-2921 GCA_035506015.1 Candidatus Edwardsiibacteriota bacterium | reverse complement strand
CGCGGAGAACAACAGCGCGGAGAAGTGGAACTTGCTGACCACGTACAACAAGCGGGTGGCCAGCGGGCTGTACATCTACCACGTGGACGCGCCGGGGATCGGCACCAAGATCGGCAAGTTCGCGGTCATCAAGTAACCAGAAAGGAGAGAGCAATGCAAAAAGCAATCACGATAGTCCTGGCTCTGGTGCTGATGGCCTCCCTGGCCGCAGCCCAGCCTGAGTACTCCAACGTGGGCCGGGCCGGACTGACCTTCCTCAAGATCGGGCCCGGCGCCCGGCCGGTGGCGATGGGCGGCGCTTTCACGGCCATCGCGGACGATGCCTCGGCGCTGTACTACAACCCCGCCGGCATCACCCGGGTCAAGAAGATCGATTTCCTGTTCTCCCACACCAGCTGGGTGGCCGGCATCAACCATGAGTACGTCTCGGTGGTCGTGCCCGGCGGCCTGATGGGGACCTTCGGCGTCAGCGCCAGCTTCGTCTCGATGGACGACATCCAGACCACGACCATCGACGACGCCACCACGGTGATGCGCGAGGACCTGGGCGAGGGCCTGCCCACTTACTCCTGCGGCGACCTGGCGCTGGGCCTGACCTACGCCTACCGCTTCACCGACAAGTTCAGCGCGGGCGTGACCGCCAAGTACGCGCGGGAGAAGATCTCGGACATGAACGCCGGCGGGCTGGCGTTCGACATCGGCACCTATTACATGACGGGCTTCAAGTCGCTGCGGATCGGCATGGCGATCCTCAACTTCGGCACGGACGTCCAGTTCTCGGGCAAGGACCTGCAGTTCGAGGATTCGGACACCTCGCGCGCCAGCAACTTCACCGGCACGATCGTCGAGAAGACCACCACGCCGTTCCCGCTGCCGCTGCAGTTCAAGCTGGGCCTGGCCTACGATTTCACCCTGCCGTCCAACATGATGATCACCACGACGGGCGAGCTGGTCCACCCCAACGACGGCAGCGAGAAGCTGCAGATGGGCCTGGAATACGGCTGGAACAAGACGGTCTACCTGCGGGCCGGCTACAAGTACGATCCCGACACCTACCAGAAGAAATCCGGCATGGATAATTTCAGCGCCGGCCTGGGCCTGAGCCGCTACTTCGGCACCACCAGGATCAACGTCGACTACGCCTACAGCAACCTCGGCTACCTCGAGAACGCCCACCGGTTCAGCCTGGGCATCGGATTCTGATCCGCCGCAGGCCTGAGCAGAGCAAGGGGAGATGGCAACATCTCCCCTTGTTCATACCCATCCATTCCATGGAGCATTGGTCCGATCGCCGTGAACGACCCCTGCGCTGCTTCTGGCGTTGAATCATGTGCCAAGCGGGGACACGTCGACCGCATTCGTAACAAGTGGTTTTCATTCGTTTTATCATTTTCTTCCATGGTGCCTGTGTGCAATGATGGAACATCATCCCGTTTTTCGTGATCCATTGCCATGAAAGCGTATTTTATAAGACAATGATACACAATGAGATGCATGACGGTAAAATATCTGGAATGAAAAATGCAACAGTGTACGTATAATTGCTCGATGCCGGCGTGATGCAAAGGCGACTTCGTGCATGGTCTGGGACGGGTCGATAACAATAGAAAGGAAACGGCAGAGTGAAAAAAGGCATCTGGGTGGCGATGGCCTGGGCGGCGGCCATGGGCCAGCTGGCTCAGGCGGGACTGACCGGCAAGATCTCCGGCCGGGTGATGGACCTGCAGTCGGGCGAGGGCCTGTTCGGCGCGCGGGTCGAGGTGGTCAGCACCGGCCTGGGTGCGCTGGCCGACCATGACGGCTATTACCACATCATCAACGTGCCGCCCGGCAGCTACACGCTGCGGGCCCGGATGACGGGCTACGCCGCGGTCGCGATGATCGACATCCGGGTCAACCCCGGCCTGACCACCAAGGCGGACTTCAGGCTCAAGATCTCGCCGATCCAGGGCCAGGAGGTCACGGTCACGGCCGAGCGCCCGCTGGTGGTCAAGGACCTGACCGCCACCCAGCGGGTGATCCGGATCGAGGAAATGGCGCGGATGCCGTACGACAACCCGCAGCAGGCGCTGGCGTCGCAGTCCGGCGTGGTGGCCAAGGGCGAGCAGTTCCACGTGCGGGGCGGGCGCTCCGACGAGGTCTCCTACCTGATCGACGGCATCTCGATCCGCGACGACATGGAGGGCACGTCGGGGCTGCTGGTCAACACCAACGCCCTGTCGGACCTCAGCCTGATGACCGGCGTGTTCGACGCCGAGTACGGCCAGGTGATGTCGGGCGTGATCAGCGCCCAGGTCAAGGACGGCAGCACCCCGGGCCTGCATGCCTCCTCCAACGGCGGCTCGATGTTCCCGAGGTCCCAGGGCCGCGGCTACCGCAATTTCCAGGCCGACTGGGGCCGCCCGTTGTGGGCGCAGCGCGTCAAGGCGTTCGTCGCGGGCGACCTGACCCTGAGCGACGACTGGGACCCCCACGGGGAGGTGGTGCCGCACCAGGACCGCCAGGACTACTCGGTGCTGGCCAAGCTGACCGGCCAGCTGCCGTGGGGCCAGCGGCTGACGCTGCTGGGCATCGGCTCGCGCAGCCAGTTCGGCCGCTACGGCCACGACTGGTACTTCACGCCGGCCAACTTCCGCAGCGACCTGCGGCGGGGCAAGCTGCTGGCGGCGTCGCTCAACCAGAACGTCTCGCCGTCGTCCTTCTGCACGGTGACGGCCGGCTGGTTCTGGGACCGCAACACCTTCGGGGTGCGGGACACCTTCTGGGACATCGGCCGCCACTGGTGGGAGGACATCCGGTTCCTCGATTACTGGGACAACCAGATCTACCGCAACGAACAGGACAGCCTGGTGTTCACCGCCGACTACAACCATTACGGCTACGACTGCCCGACGTTCTACCGCTTCGGCAATTACTGGAAA
>DATJQG010000333.1:0-4071 GCA_035506015.1 Candidatus Edwardsiibacteriota bacterium | reverse complement strand
CGGGGCCAGGAACTGGCCTTTCTTGACGTTGACCACTTTCCCGGTCTTCGCGACCGCGAGTGTCAGCCCCGTCTGCATGCAGAGATAGGCCGGGATCTGGATGATGTCCAGCACCTCGGCGCAGGGCGCGACCTCCTCGGGGTAATGCACGTCGGACAGCACCGGCAGCCCGAACTCCTTCTTGACGCGGGCCAGCAGTTTCATGCCTTTCTCGACTCCCGGCCCTTGATAGGATTTCGCCGACGAGCGGTTGTCCTTCTTGTACGATGATTTGAAGACCAGCCCGATCTTCAGGTGGTCGGCGATCCGCTTGATGGCCTCCGCGGTCCTGAGCACGGTCTTCTCGTCCTCCATCACGCAGGGGCCGGCGATCAGGGCCAGCGGCGCGCCCCCGCCGATGGTGACGTTGCCGATGGTGAGTTTTTTCGTCATGGTATCTTTCGGTCAGTTCTATGAATGATTCCGACAATCTTTTCCCGAGGGTTTGCGTCATTGCGAGAACGGCTATTCCACCTGCACAAGCGTGGCAATCTGCTCAATGAGATCGCCACGTTAGAAAGGCACGGCGCCAGCCTCGCGATGACGAACGAAGGCATCACCCCACCAGCACGTATATCAGCACCGCGCTCATGCCCAGGAACAGCAATGCCGTCGCCAGCTTGACCGCGGGCACCGAGCGCCTGGCCCAGTCGCCGATGGCCTTGGACGACACGCCCCAGAACGCGATGACGAACACCGCGATCATCGGCACCTCGAACATCAGGTTGTAGAGCAGCAGGTAGCCGTAGGCCGAGAGCCGCAGCGGCGCGATCTGGGTGACGAAGGCGATGGTCGGCAGGTAGACCTGCCCGGTGCAGGCGAACTCCAGCACCGAGGTCACCAGCCCGGTGGCGAAGGCGCCGGTGATCAGCCCGCCGCTGCCGATCCGCTCGCGGATCACCCGGTGCACCCGCTGCTTGGCCGCGGCCGACAGCTGCAGGTCCATCCCGGAAAAGTCGCCGCGCCGCGCCTTGAGGAAATCGCGGAAGTTGTAGACCGCCAGCCCCAATCCCGCCGCCACCGCGATCCAGTAAAGGATGCGGCTGAGCAACGGCAGCGTTTTCAGCCCCAGCAGGAACGACAGGCTGCCCGCGCCGATCAGGAAGTAGACCAGGAAGTCCGCCAACGTGTAGGCGATGCCCACGGCCAGGATCTCCCAGCGCTTGCGGCCCACGAAGGCCAGGTACGAGATGAAGAAGATCAGCACCGCGAACGAGCAGGGATTGATGCCGTCCAGCAGGCCGGCCGCGATCACGCCCAGCGCGCCGAACGACCGGAAGCGCTGCAGGATGCTCTGCCCGGCCGCGATCAAGTATCCCTCGGCCTCTTGCCATGGGATGCGGTGGGAGCCATGCTCGTATTTATTGATCAAGGCCCGCAGGGCCTGGTCGTCGATCTGGTCGGTCAGCAGATGATCCGTGCCGACATACGCGACGGGTGCCAGCAGGCGCTGGTCGGCCGGCAGGCCGTAGAGCAGGCCCAGCGCCTCGATCATCGGCTTGTCGCCGGCCGCCGCCAGGTCGTATTTCATCACCACCAGCGCGGGATACTCGGCCTGCAGGGCTTTCAGCATGTACTCCGCCCTGCCGCATTTGGCGCAGCGCGCGTTGGAAACGAACGCCAGGTAGATGCTGTCGGCCTGCGGCTGTGCCGCAATGGTCCCGGTCGTGTCACGTTTGACCGATGGTTTGACTCCGGGGTCTATTCTCACTGCTGGGATTGGCACCGTAGGGGCCGGTGCGCCGGGCTGGGCGAGCAGAGCATTGACCCGCGCCGGGAAATCGCGCTCGATCTCGGCGACCCCGCCCATGATGGTATTGCCGACCACCACGGCCGGGATCTCGTTGTTGCGGTCGTTCAGCTTCTGCTCGTAGTCCAGCAGCAGCTTGTATTCCTCCGGCCGGTCGACCAGGTGGTAGACGATCCGCAGCTGCTGGCCGTGCTGGGCCGCGGTGCGCGCGAACAGGCCCTGCTCAAGCTTGCTGCAGTCCGGGCAGTCCGGCGCCACGAAGGCGTGGATGACCAGCGGGCCCTGGCCCTGGTCCGGCGGCGCTTCGTGCCCCGCGTTTGGGGCATTGCCGACGATGGCGGAGATCGCCCGGTCATCGGCCAACGACGACGTGATGCCCACCATCCGATACTCGGCCAGCGACCATTTCCCGGATGATTTCTCCAGCCAGGATTCGCTGAGGTATTTCGAGGACACGCCGGCCTCGATCACCGGCACGCCGCCGCTGCGGTCGGGCTGCTTGAGCTCGGTCTGGGAATGCCCGCCGATGATCAGGTCGAATTGCGGGAACCGCTTCGCGGCCTCCACTTCCTGTTCATATCCCAGATGAGAGAGCAGCACCAGCACGTCGACCAGCGGCCGCAGGCTGTCGGCCAGATGCCGCAGCGCGCTGTCGGGATCGGCGATCTCCAGCCCGCGGGTGACGCTCTTGGGATAGAACATGAAGGCCTTGGGCCAGATCGCGCCGATCACGCCCACGCTTACCTTGGGGTCCTCGAATCGCAGGACGCGGCAGGGTTTTCCCACGGGCTGGCCGTTGTACTTCAGGTTGGCCGCCAGGAACGTCAGCTTGAAGTTTTTCGCCAGGTCGAGGAAATAGTCCGCGCCATGGCTCAGCTCCTGGTCGCCGACCGCGATGGCCTGGTAGCCCATGGCCTGGTACGCGGCTAGCACCAGCGAATCCGTCCGGCGGTCGGAGTCCAGCCCCAGGTCGTCGCCCGAGTCGAGCAGCAGGAACTCCTTCGCGTCACGCGACAGCGCCTTGATCAGCGTGGCGCGCTTGGCCAGCCCGCCCTTGGGCTCGCTGGGGCAGCGGCAGGGATAGAGGATGCCGTTGTCGGCGTTGGTCTGGATCAGCAGCAGGCTCGCGGGCTCGGCCTGGAGCGCGGCCGCCGCCAGCACTAGCGACAGGATGAATATGTTGAATCCGGGTCTTTTCATTTCGTGTCGATCAATGCCGCTAACGCCGCCGCATCATGCGCCCGGGCCAGCTGGTAGAGCCGCAGATAGCCGCAGGCGGACTGGTTGGAGAAATCGTTGTCCTTCCTGGTATCCATGTCGTCCGGCACCGGGATGGTGATCAACCGAACCGCCGTGCGCGGGTACGAGCTGTCGAAGTACGCCGGGTTGAGCCGCACCACGGCTTCGCCGTTGGGCTGCGACGAGACGTACGCCCCGTTGATGGCATGGTACGCCGGCATTTCCTTCTCGCCGGGCTTGAGCTTGGCGTATTCCTGCTCGACCATGTCCAGCATGACCTTCATCAACGGTTGCTTCGCAGACATGAGTTTCCAGTAGGCCAGCTGGCATGCAAAGACATCGCCTACCGTCACCGGCAGGTATAATGGGATCTTGGGATCACTGACCACGATCATGGTGCGGTACAGCGTCACGCCGGGGCCGAGCTCGCGCACTTTCTCGGGCGCCAGCAACTCGCGCAGTTTGGCGGCAGCTTCGCTGATTTCTTTATCCTTGTCGTCGCCGGCCTGGCCATAGGGTCCGTGCGACAGCACCTCCGGCTCGTTGACCAAGGCCGTGAACTGCGGCGGCTCGATGGTCTGTTTGGCCAAGCCTTTCTTGCCCTGGAACCAGTACTCCAGGAACACCCGCACCTCGCCGATGTAGCGATAGTCGTACGGCCGCTGGCCCCAGTAGTAGGGGCGGAAGATCCGCGCCGTGACCCGTGCGTCGATGCCCTTCGGGTCCTTGACGACCGGGTTCTGGTGGAAGACCTCGGCCAGGCGCTCCAGCTTGGGCTTGAACGCGGCGGCCTCGGCGGGCGTCATGCCCAGCTGGCGCGCGGCCTCCTTGCTGTCCGAATCAAGGTACTGGAAAGTGTACACGCCCTGCTTGTCCGGCACGGGCTTGGCCTCGGGCGGCCCGATGGCGATGCATCGCGATACCAGTGCGGCAAGGGCGAATGACAGCAGCAGTCGTTTCATCTCGATGGCTTCAGCGTTTTAGAATCGCTCGATGATGCGCCCGATTTCCTCACAAACTTGACTACCTGCGAGCCTAACTTT
>DATJQG010000332.1:0-6823 GCA_035506015.1 Candidatus Edwardsiibacteriota bacterium | reverse complement strand
GCCGCCCACGCGGTCCGGCGCTGATCTTCTGATAATCGACGCCGTTGGGCAGGTAGGCCAGGTCGTGCGCTCCCATCGCCGCCAAGCGCTCCCGCATCCCCGGGGCGGGATAGGCCACGGCATCTGTGGCGCGCACGATCGCCGCCTCCTGCTCCGCCGCCGCCGGCGCGTAGTAGGTAAAGCGCGAGTAATTGTCCACCGCGCGGTACAGCGAACGGCGGTGCCGGATGGCGGGCAGCAGGAACCCGAAATAGGGATTGTCGATGTACAGCAGGTCGACATCCGTCAAGCCATGCCGCGCCAGCATCGGCAGCAGGCCGGGGACGGTGGTGCGGTGCCATTGCCGATGCACCCAGCGGCTTGACAGCGGAAACGCGCCGTACGGCGCCACCAGGGCGCCCGGCACATAGGCCCAGACCATATTCCCACAATCGGCGATTCCGCCGCAGCGATAGATGGCGAAACGTTCCGCCAGCCGGGTCCGCGCAGGGTCGGCCAGCAAGTGCCAGGGGCTGATCGGGAACGACAGGAAACCAACCCGCCAGCCGCCGCGAACCAGCGCGCGTGCGATGTGATGGCTGCCGACCTGGTATGGCGACGTCCAGTGCGGGCTGCACGCCATCAATGCCGTCTTGCTGTTTGGGGCGGCCATCGGCGACTGTCCTTATTTCCGCCTGGTCCGCAGGCTGAGCCGGTAGGTGCGGGCGATCAGCCGCGCGGCCGGGCCAGGCCAGTAGCGGAGGAACATCGCCAGGTCCTCGCGCTGGCGGATGCCGCCGGCGATCGCCTGCGCGGTGGCCGCTCCGCCATGCAGACGGTGCGTGACCAAACGTTGCGGGAGATAGCAGAACGATCCCGGCCGCTGGGCCAGGCGGGTCCAGGCGTCCCAGTCCAGGTCCACCTGGTAATCGGGCGAGAACGCAAAATCGCCGATCAGGCGTCTGTGGAACATCACGCTGGGGCAGGCGATCACGCAGCCCAGCGATAACAGACGCCGTTTGCGGCGGGGATGGCTGAGGCAGCGCCCGCCCCCGAACATGGCGGCCAGCAGCGCCCGCTTCACCAGCAGGTTGACGCCGTGCGTCACCACCCGGCCGTCCCCAACCTCCTGGTAATCGGTGAAAATGATCAGCGGATCAGGGCAGCGCCGGGCAGCGTCGAGGCAGGACTGGGCATACCCGGCAACGTACAGATCATCCTGGTGCGCCAGGGTCAGGTATGGCGTTGTACAGGCCCGGTAGGCGAAGGTCCAATCGCCGGCAATGCCTTCTGGCCGGGGGTTGATGCACACCGGGACATCCCAGCGGCGCGCGGTCCGGTCGATAAAGGACGACGGCGTCGCGGTGGTAACGTAGATGGGGCTCCCGGTCGTTTGGGCGCGCAGTGACCGCAGGCACTCCTCCAGGAACGGCGAATCGCCGTAGGCGAGCACCGCAAAGCTGTGGACCGGTTCAGCCATGCCGCCGCTCGTCACGCTCCAGTTCCTCCAGCCGCTGTCGCAACAGGCCGACCTCTTGAGCCATCCGCCGCACCTTGTTCGTGAGGTCCGAGGTGATGATTGAGAACTGGATCAGGATCAGGAAGATCCCGATCACCATCATCAGCAGCAGGGCCGACGGCGGGTAGGCGATGCCGAACAGCCGCGCCAGCAGCTCCAATCCATCGCGCCACAGCGACACCACCAGGAACAGCGTGCAGACCGCCAGCCACAGCAGCGAATAATTCTCACGCAGCCGCTGGCGCCGGATCAGCTCCACGATGAACAGCAACAGCGCCAGGCTGCCGGCGATCGCCAGGTATTGGATGCGATGGGGGTCGAACGAACTCATCACGGTCGTCACCTTTCCCTCGAGCAGGTTGGCGATTGTGCGCCGCTCCCGGCACCGGCCCGTATGGCCGCGCGACACATGGACGGCGCCGCCACAACAATCTCCTCTGTTCCGGCCGTTCCCGGTCAGCGGGGCGGATAGTTGCGCATCCTCCAGGACAGCAAACCGAGCGCGTTGAGGTCCCAGCGGTAGGTCGAATCGGCGCGGCCGCGCCACAGCGGGAACTCGGTGTAGGGCAGGTCGTCGGTGAGCGTCCGGGCCCCCTGGACGAAGTCCTGCAATTGCCCCTGGTCGAGCACCAGCAGGTCGAGGATGGCTGAGGGGCGCGGAACGGCCATGTCCCATTCCGTCAGGTCGCTGATCAGGGCCGTGTCGCCGTCGGCGGCGCGGAACCGCTCGGGATGGACGGCGACGGTACCGTTGAAACCGGTCAGGTAGATACCGGGGTAGGTCGGTCCGCCCCAGACCAGGGCCTGGGGGAACACGCCGCTGAAGGACCTCATGATCATCCGCACCTCGGAAAAGCGGTCGGGCTGGACCCAGAGGCAGATGATGCCGCCGGGGCGCAGGTGATCGCGGCACAGCCGGAAGAACTCCTCGGTATAGAGGTTGACGGTCCCCGCGCTGTACATCGGCGGGGCCGGATCGATGGTGATCACGTCGTACGGCGCTGGCCGCATCAGCAGGAAATTGCGCCCGTCGTCGGCGAAATGGCGCACCCGTGGATCCGCCAGGATCTGCGGGGCATCGCGGTGAAAGAACCGGAAGCAGCGGTAGACATCGGGCACGATCTCAACCACGTCGCAACGGACGTCGTGGTGCTTCCACGCGGAACGGAGCGCAGTGCCCATCCCCATGCAGATCACCAGCGCGTCGCGGGGGTGGGGATGCATCACCAGCGGCAGGTGCGCCATGATCTTGGTCTCGGTGCAGAGGTGCGTCATGCCGATGCCGTTGATCCACAGTTGCTTTCCCCCAGGTTTGTCGCCGACGGCGAACGCCGTGGTGGTCGCCGCGGTGCCCTCGTGGTTGGCGTACATCGTGACCCGCCCGATGTCGACGCCCCAGAGGGCCCGCACCGATTTGGACAAGGCGTTCATGAACGGGTCGGGCACGGTGACCGCCAGGATGGCCGCAGCGGCGGTGATCGCTCCCAGCGTGATCCACCGTGCTGGACGGCGGGCCCATCCCGTTCCCCGGGCGATCGCCCACGCCAGCGCGACATTGGCGCCGGCCAACGCGATCATCATCCCCCTCGTCCCCAGCAGGCCGATCAGCACGAACCCGGTGATCAGCGACCCGGCGATGCACCCAATGGTGTTGGCCGCGTACAGCCGGCCGACGTCCGCCGCGGCCGTGGCCTCGCCGCGGACATAGAGCGTTCCTACCGCCGGCAGGATCGTCCCCAACAGGAGTGTGATCGGCGTCACCAGCAGCAGCGGCATCAGCAGCAGGTTGCCCAGCCGCAGTGACCACGAGCAGGACGCCGGCATGAACGCCGTGAACAGGAACATGCCGCCGAGCCCGAGCAACCCGATCAAGGCTTGCGAAACGACGAGCACCGTCACCGGGCGCTTGGTCAACAGCGGCCATCGCGCGCCGGCCAGGCTGCCGATCCCCACGCCCAGCAGGTAATAGGCCAGCATCATGCTGAAGGAATAGATCGAGGTGCCCAGCTGGATCTGGAACATCCGTGTCCAGACCACCTCGTACGCGATGGCGACGAACCCGCTGCAGCCGTAAGCGAGGAGGATCTGGCGCTGCGGGGCCATCCCCGGAGCGGCGGGCGGACGGGCGGGCGGCGGAGCTTGGTCGGCGGGACGATTCCCTGGCGATCGGATCGACAGCACCATGGCCGCCAGCGCGACCGAAAGGTTGATCATCACACCCACGCAGACGGTGCGCCATTCGCCGATGGCCCCGATCGCATACATCCCGCTGAACAGCACGCCCACCATCGCCCCCAGCGTGTTCAGCCCATAGAGCCATCCGATGCGGCCGCCGGCCTGCCGTTCCCCGATGCCCGTGACCCCGACCAGCACCGGCAGGGTCCCTCCCATCAGGGCGGTGGGGGCGAGCAGCAACAGGAACATCACCGCCGATTGCGCCAGGCTCAATCCCAACCGGCTGCCCCCGCAGGTATCGAAGACGAACCGGTAGAGCGGCACCAGCCTGCCGAGCACGATGGTCAGCAGCAGGGCCGCCACGCCGACGCCAAGTTCGAGCAACGTGTAGGCCCGGAGCAGGTCGCGGCGGACCGTCGCCCAGCGCCCCAGCAGGTAGCTGCCCAGCGCCAGGCCGGCCATATAAGCAGCCAGGACCACCGCCGTGGCGTAGACCGTCGAACCCAGCACCCGGGAGACGATCCGCAGCCAGACCGTCTCGTAGATCAATCCGCTGATGCCCGAGAATAGGAACAGGCAGTACAACCATATGCGTCGGGAGTCCCGCATCGCCGTCTCTTTCACTTCGGCTTCGTCGATGGAATCCGGGGCCGGATCCCGTTCATCAGGACCGTCAGCAGCACCTTCACCATATAGTAGATCGCGCCGACCCGGGTGATCGATGAGCGCCCCGCATGGCGCGGCCGCATCCGGGCGGGGACCTCCCGCAGGGAAAAACCATTCCGCCCCAACAGGACCACCGCCTCGGGTTCCGGATAATCGTCGGGATAATGGTCGGCCAGGAATTCGATGGACCGGCGGTCGTAGGCGCGGAAACCCGAGGTATTGTCCGTGATCCGCTGCCCGATCAACAGCGTGTTGACCAGTTGGAACACCAGCATTCCCAGGCGGCGCGCCGCGGTCGTGCGGTAGCTCCGGTCGCTGCCGCAGTAACGCGAGCCGATCACGACGTTGACCTGGCCCTGCGCCAGCGCATCCAGCAACCGCGGCACTTCGCCGGCGCAGTGCTGGCCGTCGCCGTCGAACTGGAGGGCGCGCTGATACCCATGCCGCCGGGCGTACAGGAACCCGGTCTGGACGGCGCCGCCGATGCCCAGGTTGAACGGCAGGCGGACGACGATGGCACCTGCGGCCGCGGCCAGGGCCGCGGTGCCGTCGCTGGACCCGTCATCGACCACCAGCACGTCGCAGGGCGGGCCCGCGGCGCGCAGTTCCGCCAGCACCGCCGCGATGTTGCCGGCCTCGTTCCGCGCCGGGACGATCACCAGCAGGCCGGCCGGCCCTGCCCCGCGCTGGGCGGGCGCGTTACAGCCTGCGGCCACCGATCGCCCTCACCTTGCCAGTCGCCGGGTCCAGCACGAACCGCCCGCCCAGCGGGTCCGGCGGTATTGACCGCAGCTGGCCCGCGCCCACCAACGTCCCGAGGTTTGCCGGCGGTGCGTGCCGCCCTTTGATGTACTGCTCGACCGCTGCCTGGAGCAGCGCGAGGTCGGCCGTGCGGTCGATCTCGTCGATGTAATACTGCGCCGTTTCCCGTTCGGTCGGATTCGTCGTGCGGCGCGCCAGATCCTGCCATAATTCTCGGGCGGCCGCCGGGTCCCGGCCCCGCCGCATCGCGAATGCCGCGAACCGGGCGGCCATGTCCGGGGCGTCCGGCATCCGCGCCGATAGCCCGAACCAGTGCGCCGCCTCACGGTACTTGCCGGTGAACACGTAGTGGAAGAAGCCGCGGGTGAACGGGATCGACCAGTCGGTCGGGTTGGCGGACAGACCCTGGTCCAGCAGCGCGAACGCGCCATCGCTGTCGTTGCAGTCCGTGATCAGCAGCAGGGCCCCGAAATTATAGGCGTGGATGAATTGCGGCACCAGCGTCGTCAGCACCGTCAGCATGTGCTTGAGGTAGCGGAACTGCATGTCGTCGATGTGGTGGCGCCCGTAGTACTGGATGATGTCTAGCCAGACGGCATCGCCGACCAGGTTGGTGTAGCCGACCGTTGCCACCCGGGTGAAACCGGTCGACGGGAAATACATCAGTTCGCCTTGGTCGACCCGCCGCTGGCGGTCGGCATCGATCTGGTGCTGGCAGAGATAGGCGATCGATGCCGCCACCCCGAACACGACCACCCAGAGCCAGCCCGGGACCCTGGGATTGGCCGGGGCACGCTCACTTCGCATCACGCCGCTCGAAAACGACGGTGGTCAACGCCAGCACGGCGATACAGTAGGCCGCGGTATAGGCCACGCCCCACAGCACTTGTGGCAGCGGCACCGGCTGGCCGAAAACCACCTGGTTCTTGACATCGAGATCGCTGAGGTTCGGCAGTACGTAGTAGAGGATGACCACCAGGGTCTTCGCCGCCAGCGTCGGCAGTTTCTGGCCCAGCTCGAGAATGCTGCGGCTCAGGCACCCCGCAAGGTAGAGGCTGACCGTGAACACGGTGCCGAGCGCCGGCGACGACACGGTCGAGAACAGCAGCGCCAGGGCATTGACGATCGAGACCTTGAGGAAGATCAACCCCACCGGGATCAGCAGCGCCGCGGGGAACGACCGGTCCTGGAACAGCACACCCGCGGCGAAGATCGCCGCCATCGCCGCGGTCACCGTCGCCATCAGCAGCTCCATGCCGAGGTATTTCCCCAGCAGGAACTGGTACCGTTCCACCGGCTTCGACAGGATGACGTAGATCGTCCGTTTGTCGACCTCCTTGTGGACCAGGGTGGTGCCGATCACCACCGACAGGACGACGGCGATCCCCTCGATGCCAGCCAGCCCCAAGTCCCTTAGGATCCTGCTCTGCTCACCGAGCGCCAGCGGGGTCAAGGCGCTGGCGGCCGCGAGGATCAGCAGCCCGTAGGCGACCAGGACGTACGGCGTCCGGGCCCGCAGCCCCTCGCGGTACGTGTTGAGCGCGACGGTCATGCTATTGCTCATGACGTTCCACCTCGCGGGTGAAATACTGTTCCAGGCTCTCCTGGTGCGGCGTGATGCTTTTGATGACCGCGCCGGTGCCGTGCAGCAGATCCAGGGCGCGGTCCACCGCGCCCTGGTCGGCGCATTCGAGGATCACCTCGTGCTCGACCCGGCGCGCC
>DATJQG010000331.1:0-6182 GCA_035506015.1 Candidatus Edwardsiibacteriota bacterium | reverse complement strand
GCCTGCCACAGCTGCCGCGCCCGCAGCGTGTCGAACAACGCGGTGCTGTCGCATTTCTTGCAGAGCAGCCGGCCATCGCCCAGGTCGACGCTGGCGCCCGGGTGCCCGCAGTCGTAGCAGCGGGGCAGCATCGCACAGCTGTCGCAGTAGTTGACGCCGTCCAACGTTTTCCAGGACTGCATCCGCCGGCCGCACAGGGCGCATTTGGGCAGCGTGGTGTTGTAGCATTCCTGCGAGCAGTAGACCTTGTCCGGGTCGACCGGATTGCGCAGGCCACCGTTGACCGGTTTGCCGCAGACGGCGCAGCGGGGCAGCGATTGCTCAAAGCACTGGCTGTCGCAGTACGACTTGCCGTCGACCACGATCCCGCCGTTGACCGGCTTGCCGCAGGTGGCGCACTTGGGCAGCGCGGCCTCGAAGCAGGCCTGCGAGCAGTAGATCTTCCCCTTGTACTTGATGTATTCGCCCGTTTTCTTTCCCTGGCCGATCACCTTGCCGCACGTCGCGCATTTGGGCAGCGCCGCCTCGAAGCAGGCCTCCGAGCAGTAGGCCTTGCCCTCGTATTCCAGGTAATGCTTGTTCTTGTTGATCACCCGGCCGCAGGTGGCGCATTTCAGGACGCCGGTGTCCGCGGCGATCGCCGCCGCGGCGAGCAGCAGCGCCAGGATGATCAGGAGCGTGTTCCGCATCTCTCCGATACCTTTCATTGTTTCCCCAAGCGGTCCCGGGTCGTCCGCCCGTTCAGCGGTGCCTGAACGCCAGCGACACCAGGTAGCAGGCCATGGCGAACAGCACCATGGTGGCGCCGGTGGCCGTGGCCAGGTAGTAGGACGCGATCAGCCCGGCCACGCCGGAGAACAGGCTGACGGCCAGGGTGTCCCGCAGGTAGCGGGCGACGTTGCCGGCCCGGTGGCGCGCCGCCGCCGCCGGCAGGATCAGCAGCGAGTTGATCACCAGCAGCCCCACCCAGCGGATGCTGACCGTCACCGCCACCGCCACCAGCAGCGCGAACAGCAGCTCGATGGCGCGGACGTTGATGCGGCGGCTGCCGGCCAGCGAGGCGTTGAGGCCGACGAACATCACCTGGTTGAAGAACGCGCCGTAGAACGCCAGCACCAGGGCGATCAGCGCCAGCAGCAGGCCGATCTCGCCGGGCGTGATGCTCAGCACGTCGCCCACCAGGTAGGCCGAGTAGCGGGCGAACCCGCCGCCCCGCGACAGCACCACCACGCCCAGGGCCACGGCGAACGACATGAACAGCCCGATGGTGGTGTCGGCGGAGCCGCCGGCGGCGCGTTTGGCCAGCGTGATGGCCGCCGCCAGCAGCGCCGCGAAGATCACCATGGCCCACAGCGGGTCGCCCAGCCCCAGCACCACGCCGATGGCGACGCCGGTCAGCGCGGCGTGGCCGATGGCGTCCGAGAAGAAGGCCATCTGCTGGTTGACCAGCAGCGCGCCCAGCAGCCCGTACAGCACCGCGGCCGCGATCACCGCCAGCAGCGCCTGCTGCATGAAGGCGTACTGCGCCCAGGCGAACGGCAGCAGCGCCACCAGGTGCCGCCACAGCGCCATCATGCCGCGCCCCCCGCGCAGTGCCGCGCGGCGCGCGGCGGCTCCGCCGGATCGCGCCGCGGCAGCGCCGCCAGCAGCGAGGCGTCCACGCCGAATACCTTCTTGACCTGCTCGTGGCCCAGCACCTGGGCCGGCGGGCCGTCGCAGATCACCCGCCGGTTGAGGAACACGATGCGGTCGGCGTACTGGGCCACCTCGGGCAGGTCGTGCGACACCAGTAAAATGGCCAGGTCGTAGCGCCGCCGCAGCTCCGACACCATCTTGTAGAACAGGTCCATGCCGTGGAGGTCCACGCCGGACACCGGCTCGTCCAGCAGCAGGATGTCCGGCACCGGTGTCACCGCCAGGGCCAGCAGCACCCGCTGCAGCTCGCCGCCCGACAGCTGCCCCAGCGTGCGGTCGATCAGCGGCGCGGCCTCGAACTGGGCCAGCATCGCCTCGGCCCGTTTGCGCAGCAGCAGGTGGTGGCCCAGCCAGGCCGGCCAGCGCGACAGCGCCCCGGCGAACAGGTCGAGCACGCTGACCGGCAGGGTGGCGTCGAACTCCAGCTTCTGGGGCACGTAGCCGATCCGCGGCCGGTCCGGCCGCTGCCGGCTCTGGTCGTGGAAGCGCAGCGCCCCGCTGTGCGGCACCTCGCCCAGGATGGCCTTCAGCAGCGTGGTCTTGCCGGCGCCGTTGGGGCCGATCAACGCGGTCAGCTCGCCGCAGTGGAAGTGCAGGCTGATGTCCTCCAGCACGGTATGCTTGCCGAAGGACACGGTCAGCCGCTCCAGCTTGCTGCAGCAGCCGCCGCAGGCGGGCAGGGTGGTCGGCAGCGGATTCATCGGGTCGCTCCCATCGCGATCGGCCCCATCATATATTAGACGCAGTTGAACGCATGTGTGTTACACGGCCGGGGCGGCTATCGCGCCAGGGCCCGCCGCAGGGTCGCCAGGTTCCGCTCCATGATCCGGAGGTAGGCGTCCTTGTCGTCCGGCCCGGTGACCGCGGGGTCCAGCGTGTAGACCGCGGCCCCGGTCTCGCGGGCGATGGCCTCGGCCGCCTGGGCCGGGTATTGCGGCTCGGCGAACAGCGCCCTGATCCCGCTGCGCCGCACCAGGTCGATGATGGCGGCCAGCTGGCCGGCGCTGGGCGCGCTGCCCGGCTCGCGCTCGACCACCGCGGCGACCTGCAGCCCGAACTCGTCCGCGAAATAGGGGAAGGCCTCGTGCATGGTGATGATCTGCCGGCCGGCGGCGCGCTTCAGCGCCTCGTGCATTTCCGCCTTGAGCGCGTCCAGTTTGGCCAGGTACTCGGCCGCGTTGCGCTGGTAGAGCGGCGCGTGCGAGGGGTCGAGCTGCGACAGCTGCCGCTCGATGTTCCGCACCTGGCGCTGGGCCCCGCTGACGCTGACCCAGACGTGGGGGTTGTCGCCGGCGCCGTCGCCGTTCTTCAGCAGCGCCATTCCCTTGCTGGCGTCGACCACCTGCAGCCGCGGCAGCTGGCCCACCGCCTTGTCCAGGAACGACTCCATCCCGCCGCCGTTGACGATGAATATCTCGGCGGCCGCCAGCGTCCGCAGGTCTTCGGGGGTCAGCTGGTAATCGTGGAGGCAACCGGTGACCGGCCGGGTGAGGTTGACCACCCGCACCCCCGGCACGCCGCCCGCCACGTTGAGGGCCTCGATGTAGATGGGGTAGAACGACGCCGCGATCACCAGCTGGCCCGAGGGCGTCGCCGGCGAGCACCGGACCGCGGTCACGACGGCGGCCAGCGCCAGCATCCGCGCGAGACCCCTCATCGCTTCCCGCGCGCTCCCGGCCGGGCGGCCGTCCGCGAGCAGCGGCGGCAGGTGCCCGACAGCTGCATCTGCCAGTCGGCCACCTCGAACCGGCCCCGCAACGCGCGGCCCAGCGACTGCAGCAGTCGCTGCGGCTGGCTGCCGGCGATCTCCCGCACGCCGCCGCAGCCGGTGCACACCAGGTGCACGCCGCCGTTGTGCGCGGCCTCGTAGTGGACGTGGTCCTCGTTGAGCAGGATGCGGCTGACCAGGCCCCGGCGCACCAGGTACTGCAGCGAGCGGTAGATGGTGGCCAGGTGCACCTCCGGCCGCCGGCGGTTGACGGCCGCCGCCACCTCCCGGGCGTCCAGGTGCCTGCCGCGCGCGCCCCGGATCGCCTCCAGCACCCGCTGCCGCGAACTGGTCAGACGCATGGTCCGTTCCCCGTCGGTTGATTTGCGAATCATTCGCATCCATTATACACCGCGGCGGCCGCTTTGTCAACCGGCCCGGAAATCATTTGACAAGCCGCCGCTTTTGAGCTATGATTATTGTTCACCTTTGACCCAAGGAGCGCGCATGGCCAAACTGCAGCAGACGATACTGAACGAGGCCTCCCTGTCCGGGGTGGGCGTCCACACCGGCAACCAGACCACCATGACCTTCAAGCCGGCGCCGGCCGGCACCGGCATCCGCTTCATCCGCACCGACCTGCCGGGCGCCCCCGAGGTGCCGGCCCTGATCGGCAACGTGGTGGAGACGGCCCGCGGCACCACCATCGGCGTGCTGGTCGACGGCCAGATGGTCAAGGTCCACACCGTGGAGCACGTGCTGGCCTCGGTGGCGGCGCTGGAGATCGACAACATCCGGATCGAGCTGGACAACAACGAGCCGCCGATCGGCGACGGCTCGGCCCTGCCGTTCTACGGCAAGCTCAAGCAGGCCGGCCTGGTGGAGCTGGACGCGCCGCGCAGGTACTTCGACCTGCCGCAGGTGGTGTCGGTGGCCGACGGCTCGGTGCAGCTGGTGGCCAACCCCAACCCCGGCCCGCTGCGCATCAGCTTCACCATCGACTTCAACCACCAGGTCCTGAAGAGCCAGTACGCCAGCTTCGAGATCGGCCGCGAGGTGTTCGAGAAGGAGCTGGCCGCCTCGCGCACCTTCTGCCTGGCCCGCGACGTCGAGCACCTGCGGGCCCAGGGGCTGATCAAGGGCGGCAGTCTGCAGACCGCGGTGGTGATCGGCGAGCACGGCATCGAGAACAAGGAGCCGCTGCGCTTCCCCGACGAGTTCGTGCGCCACAAGATCCTGGACCTGCTGGGCGACCTGACCCTGCTGGGCATGCCGCTGCGGGCCCACGTCATCTCGATCAAGTCCGGCCACCGCTCCAACGTCAAGCTGGTGGCGGCGATCAAGCAGGTCTACGACGACATCGAGCGCCAGAAGCAGGGCCCGGTGTTCGACATCAACGCCATCGCCCAGGTGATGCCCCACCGCTACCCCTTCCTGCTGGTCGACCGCATCCTGGAGCTGGAGGAGGGCAAGCGGGTGGTGGGCATCAAGAACGTCACCTTCAACGAGCCGTTCTTCCAGGGCCACTTCCCCGGCCGGCCGGTGTTCCCCGGCGTGCTGATCATCGAGGCCCTGGCCCAGACCGGCGGCTTCATGATCCTGCACTCGGTGGAGAACCCCGAGAAGACCCTGCTGTTCTTCGCCGCCATCGACAAGGTGCGGTTCCGCAAGCCGGTGGTGCCCGGCGACCAGCTGCGGTTCGAGCTGTCGATGATCTCGTTCAAGCGCGGCATCTGCAAGATGGACGGCAAGGCGCTGGTCGACGGCCAGGTGGTGTGCGAGGCCGAGCTGACCGCCGCGATGGTCGACCGCTGATCCCGAACCGAACAACATAACATAGCATCGCTACCATGGCCAACTACATCCACCCCACCGCGATCATCGACAAGACCGCGCGCCTGGGCGACAAGGTCACGGTCGGCCCCCACTCGATCGTCGGCCCGGACTGCGTGCTGGGCGACGGCTGCGAGATCGGCTCGTCGGTGGCCATCCACAAGTGGACCGAGCTGGGCAGGAACGTCCGGGTCTGGCACGGCGCCAGCGTCGGCGGCGACCCGCAGGACCTCAAGTACAAGGGCGCCCGGACCCGGGCGCTGATCGGCGACAACACCGTGGTGCGCGAGTTCGCCACCATCAACCGCTCCACCGGCGAGGGCCACGACACCGTGGTCGGCAGGAACTGCTTCATCATGGCCTACGCCCACGTGGCCCACGAGTGCGTGGTCGGCGACAACGTGATCCTGGCCAACGCGGCCAGCCTGGCCGGCCACGTCACGCTGGAGGACTTCGTGATCGTCGGCGGGCTGACGCCCATCCACCAGTTCGTCAAGGTGGGCTGCCACTGCATGATCGGCGGCTCGTCCGCGGTGCAGAAGGACGTGGTGCCCTACACCAAGGCCTTCGGCATCCCGCTGCGGATGTACGGCCTGAACTCGGTGGGGCTGTCGCGGCGCGGTTTCTCGGAGCAGCAGCGCGAGCTGATCGGCAGGGCCTACCGCATCCTGTTCCGCGCCAACCTGAACACCTCGCAGGCGGTGGCCCGGCTGAAGGCCGACCTGGAGCAGACCGCGGAGATCCGCCACATCGTGGAGTTCGTCGAGTCCTCGCAGCGCGGGATAACCAAATAGTCCCATCGCCAGTCATCGCGAGTACGGCGCCATGCCTAACTTGCGTGGCGATCCAGAGCGCAGATCTCTTCTTTCGTATATGCTTCTATCCGCCGCGGCGGACTCAGCATGACACGGACTCCTCGCGATGACCGACCCGGGACACACCCCTT
>DATJQG010000330.1:0-2949 GCA_035506015.1 Candidatus Edwardsiibacteriota bacterium | reverse complement strand
ACGATGTTGAGCGAGGGGTTGGCCGGCGTTTCCAGATAGACCAGCTTGGCGTTCGGCGTGACGTGCCGGGCCAGCTCCTGGTGGATGGTCTCCGCCGCCAGGTAGATGACCGTGATGTTCAGCTTGGGCAGCAGGTCCTTGAACAGGCCGAAGGTGCCGCCGTAGACCGGCGTCGACGAGATGATGGTGTCCCCGGGGCGGCAATACGCCAGCACCGTGGCGGCGATGGCGGCCATCCCCGAGGCGAAGGACACGGCCTCGTCCCCGCCTTCCAGCAGGGCCATCCGCCGCTCGAACTCCTGCGACGTGGGGTTGCCCAGGCGGGTGTAGACGTATCCCGGCTCCTTGCCGGACATCACCGATTCGCCGTGCTCGGCCGAGTCGAACACGAATTCCGCGGACTGGTAGATCGGGACGGAGACCGGCCGGACCTTGGTCAGGTCGGGCTTGCCGGCGCCGTGCACCGCGATGGTATTGAAATGGACCTTCTGATGCGTCATGATTTCCTATCCGTTGTCATTGAATCTGATGGTTCCCGAATCGCAGAAGATGGAACTGGCCTGGGCCGCCGGCGTCAGCGGCACAGCCCCAGCACCGCCTTGATGGTGCGGGCCACTTCGTCCGCGGTGGTGAAGCAGCCGACGCTGAGGCGCAGCACGCCGGTGGCCAGGTCGTAGCCCAGCGTCCGGTGGCCGAACGGCGCGCAGTGCAGCCCGGCGCGGGCCGCGATGCCGTGCTTCTGGTCCAGCCGCCGGCCGGCCTCGGCCGAGGTCAGCCCCTTGATGTTGAGGGCCACGATGCCGGTGTTGTGCTCCGGCCGGCTGTAGAGGGTGATGGCGCGGTGCTTGGCGAAGGCGCGGTGCATCTCGTCCGTCAGCGCCTGCTTGTGCCGGTAGATGGCGCTCACCCCGCGGCGGCTGATGTACTCGATGGCGGCGCCCAGCCCGACGATGCCCGGCGTGTTCAGCGTCCCGCATTCCAGGGCCTCGGGGAATGCCGTGGGCTGGTAGGGGATCTCGGACGTGGTGCCGGTGCCGCCCTGCATCAACGGCGCGACCTTGATGCCCTGGCCCACGTACAGCCCGCCGGTGCCCTGCGGCCCCAGCAGGCTCTTGTGCCCGGGGAAGGCCAGCAGGTCGATGCCCAGGTCCTGGACGTCGACCGGGATGGTCCCCGCGCCCTGGGCGGCGTCCGCCAGGAACGTGATGCCGTGGCGCCGGGCGACGGCCCCGATCTCGCCCGTCGGCATGATGGCGCCGTTGACGTTGGACGACAGCGTGCAGACGATCAGCGCGGTGTTGCCGCGGATCTTCCGTTCCACCGCCCGGGCGCTGATGGTGCCGAAGGCGTCGCCCCGCACCACGCTGATGGCGATGCCGCGTTCCCGGGCCAGGTGCTTGAGCGGCCGCATCACCGAGTTGTGCTCCAGCGAGGTGGTGACGACGTGGTCGCCGTGCTTGAGCGTGCCGCGGATGGCGATGTTCAGCGCCTCGGTGGTGTTCTTGGTGAAGATCACCCGCTCCGGACGGTCGATGTTGAAGAACGCGGCCAGCAGCGTCCTGGTCCGGAACACCGCCTCGCCTGCGGCCTTGGCCATGGCGTGCCCGCCCCGCCCCGGATTGGCGCAGTAGCGGCGCAGGCAACGGTCCATCTCGCGGTAGACGTTCTCCGGCTTGGGGAATGAGGTGGAGGCGTTGTCCAAGTAGATCATGGCGGGAGCTCCGGATTGCGATGGATGGGGTCGATGATGGTCAGGGCGATCGGGGATCGGCAGCGGCCCGGCGGGGACAGGCCGGCATCGGCAGGCCCTCGCCCGGCGCCCCGCGGCCGGCGGCCGCCGCCAGGCAATCGGCCGGGTCGCAGCAGGTATGGCAGACGCGCTTGGCCGCGGTGAAGCCCAGCAGCTCGACCTGCGGCGCCAGGAAGCCGGGCCGCGCGGGCTCATCGCCCAGCAGGTCGGTGCTGAGGTATTTCTTGTTGTCGTCGGGGAACACCGTCACCACGACGGCATCGTCCCCCATCTCGTTCTGGACCTTGAGCGCGCCCAGGAAATTGGCGCCGGCGGAGATCCCCACGCCCAGGCCCAGCTCCCGGGCCAGTTTCTGGGCCATGATGATGGCGTCGCCGTCGTCGACGCCGACCACGCTGTCGAGCGCGTCCAGCCGCAGCACCGGCGGGATGAACTCGTCGGAGATGCCCTGGATGCGGTGCTTCCCGACCTTGTGGCCGGTGGTCAGGGTCGGCGAGTTGGACGGCTCGAGCGGATGGACCTTGACCGCGGGGCGCATCTGGCGCAGGTACCGGCCCACGCCCATCACCGTGCCGCCGGTGCCCACCCCGGCCACGAAAGCGTCGGGCTGCAGGTCGCGGTAGCGCAGCTGCCACCAGATCTCGGGGCCGGTGGTCTCTGCGTGCGCCGCGATGTTGTCCTGATTGGCGAACTGGCGCGGCAGGAACACCGCCGGGTCGCGCTGCGCCAGCTCCTCGGTCTGCCGGATGCTGCCGATGAACCCGCCCTCGTCGCGCGACACCAGGTGGATGCGGGCGTCCAGGCTGCGGATCAGGTCGATCCGCTCGCGGCTCATCCAGTCCGGCATGTAGATCACCACCCGGTGGCCCAGCGCCCGCCCCACCGCGGCCAGCGAGATCCCGGTATTGCCGCTGGTGGCCTCGACGATGCGATGGCCGGGGACCAGGGCGCCGGAGGCGTAGGCGCTGCGGATGATGTGCAGCGCCATCCGGTCCTTGATGCTGCCGGTGAAATTGAGGTGCTCGGCCTTGGCGTGGATCGTCCGGCGCCGGCCGCCATAGCTGAAATCGATGGCCAGCAGCGGGGTGTTGCCGATCAGGTATGACAGCGCCTTGAAACGGTGCTCGACTTGCGGCGGGATCGGCGGCGGCATGGTCATTGCGTTCTGCGGATCAATAAAGGGTGTATTGTACCACAAT
>DATJQG010000329.1:0-2100 GCA_035506015.1 Candidatus Edwardsiibacteriota bacterium | reverse complement strand
ATTATGATATAATATCAATTCGTTCTTCCCCGAAAAACAGCCAACCACAGGTGAGCCATGAACATCATCGTCTGCATCAAGCAGGTGCCGGACACCACCGACGTCCGGATCGACCCCGCCACCAACACGCTGGTGCGGGAGGGCGTGCCGTCGATCATCAACCCCTTCGACATGTACGCCATCGAGGAGGGCCTGCGGCTGCGGGAGAAGCTGGGCGGCAAGGTCACCGTGCTCTCGATGGGCCCGCCCCAGGTCGCCGCGGCGCTGAAGGAGGCCATCTCGATGGGCGTGGACGAGGCGGTGCTGCTGTCCGACCGCGCCTTCGCCGGCGCCGACACCTGGGCCACGTCCTACACGCTGGCGCTGGGGATCAGGAAGCTGGGCGGTTACGGGCTGGTGCTGTGCGGCAAGCAGGCCATCGACGGCGACACCGCGCAGGTGGGGCCCGGCATCGCCGAGTTCCTGGACATCCCGCAGGTGACCTACGTCAAGAAGGTCGAAACCATCGACGAGCGTGGCGCCACGGCCTGGCGGATGACCGAGGACGGCTACGAGGTGGTGAAGACCTCGCTGCCGGCGGTGCTGACCGTGGTCAAGGAGATCAACGAGCCGCGGCTGCCCTCGCTCAAGGGCAAGATGCGGGCCAAGTCCTACCAGCCCACGGTCTGGAAGGCGTCCGACCTGGGGGCCGACGAGCAGAGCACCGGGCTCAACGGCTCGCCAACCAACGTGGTCAAGATCTTCACCCCGCCGGTCAAGACCGGCGGCATCGTGCTGACCGGCGACGTCAACGAGGCGGTGGCCGCCGTGGTCGAGGGGCTCAAGGAACGGCAGCTGATCTGATCCCTGGATACTGATGACAATACTGTATACGGTATACACTAAGGGAAATATATGAGCGACATCGAGATCCTCCAGGATAAATGCGTGGGCTGCGGCGCCTGCCTGCCCTCGTGCCCCTATGGCGCGATCAGCCTGCAGGACAACCTGGCCGTGATCGACGACGACAAGTGCACGCTGTGCGGCGCCTGCGTGGCCTCCTGCGGCTTCGACGCCATTCTGCTGCGCAAGGACGTGAGGGAGGAGAAGGCCGACCTGAGCGCCTACAAGGGCGTGTGGGTGTTCGCCGAGCAGAAGAACGGCGAGGTCCAGGGCATCTCCTACGAGCTGCTGGGCGAGGGCCGCAAGCTGGCCGACACGCTGGGCGTGGAATTGTCCGCGGTGATCCTGGGCAAGGACATCGGCGAGGCAATCAAGGAATTAGGTTACCGGGGCGCCGACAAAGTGTATGCCGTGGCCCACCCCGAGCTGGAACACTTCCACGACGAGCCGTACTCCCGCATCCTGTCCGACCTGATCCGGACCCACAAGCCCGAGATCGTGCTGTGCGGCGCGTCCACCATCGGCCGGGCACTGATCCCGCGGGTGGCGATCCAGATCCACACCGGCCTGACCGCGGACTGCACCGGCCTCGCCATCGACGAGGAGCGGAGGATCCTGCTGCAGACCCGGCCGGCCTTCGGCGGCAACATCATGGCCACCATCATCTGCCCCAACCACCGGCCGCAGATGGCCACGGTGCGGCACAAGGTGATGAAGGAGCCGGCCCGCGACCCCTCGAAAAAGGCCGAGGTCATCACCACGTCCTACGACTCAGCAACGCTGTCCTCGCGCACCTCGGTCGAAAAGGTGGTCGAGGAGGCCACCAACCTGATCAAGCTGACCGACGCCGACATCATCGTGTCGGGCGGCCGAGGGCTGAAGGGGCCGGAGAATTTTTCGCTGATCGAGGGCCTGGCCCGCGCCATCGGCGGGGCGGTGGGCGCCTCGCGCGCCGCGGTGGACGCCGGCTGGATCCCGTACTCGCACCAGGTGGGGCAGACCGGCAAGACCGTGGCGCCCAAGCTGTACATCGCCTGCGGCATCTCCGGCGCCATCCAGCATTTGGTCGGCATGCAGTCGTCGGATTGCATCATCGCCATCAACAAGGACCCCGACGCGCCGATCTTCAAGGTGGCCAACTACGGCATCGTGGGCGACCTGTTCGAGGTGGTGCCGGCGCTGACCAAGAAGCTGCAGGAATCGGGCAGGAAATAACGC